>JBLYYR010000247.1:0-3876 GCA_048550195.1 Arenicellales bacterium | reverse complement strand
GCCGGTGGTGGCGGGGAGCGTGGCTCCGGTGGTGTATTCCGGGGAAGTGCGCGCCCGCCGCGAGTCGGACCTGGCGTTTCGGGGTGTGCGTGTCTGAGGGCGTAGCCCGAGTTCGCACCCCGCCAGCTCATCCGAGCATCGCAGGGAACCCGAAGGGCAAGCATGCGGGTGGCCTTTCTTTTGGTGTCTTTTCTTTGGCCATTCAAAGAAAAGATACTCGTCCATGAAGGACGAAAAGCTCGGTCATGTGAAAGCACACGAAAAAAAATACACACTGAATGCAGACCGTAATCTTTAACTATTCGTTAGTATAATAAAAAAATATAATAAATATGATTATTTACAAGGAATCACACATGAACCCAAACGATTCAGTGAAAGCAATAAAATGGCATGATGGCAATCTAAAGCTACTAGATCAGCGATTACTGCCACAGCAGGTAGTCTGGCTCGATATTTCCAACACCGAACAAACAGTAGCAGCCATCCGCGATATGGTGGTGCGCGGGGCACCGGCCATCGGAATCACCGCAGCTTACGGTATCGTAATGGCAGCACGATCATGTTTTGCCAAAGCCCCTGGACGCTGGCAAGCTCAAATACAAACTGATCTTGATCTGCTGCGTGATGCAAGACCTACCGCAGTCAACCTGGCCTGGGCCATTGATCGTATGACAGGGATCATCAATGGAATGGAGGGTGACCCAGTACCACGGCTACTTACCGAGGCCAAAGCTATCCATGAAGAAGATATCGCTGCCAATCAACGCATGGGGGAACTGGGTGCTGAGTTAATAACACCGGGCAAGGGGGTGCTCACACATTGCAATGCTGGCAGCCTGGCGACAGGTGGTTATGGAACTGCACTAGGGGTCATCCGCAGTGCCTGGAATCAAAAACGGATTGATGTGGTTTACGCCGATGAAACACGCCCCTGGTTGCAGGGAGCCCGGTTGACGGCATGGGAATTAATAGAAGATGGTATTCCGACCAGTCTAGTTGTAGAAGGGGCCGCTTCGGCGCTAATGGCTAGTGGTAGAATAGGCTGGATTATCGTAGGTTCAGATCGTATCGCAGCCAATGGTGATGTCTGTAATAAGATCGGCACATCCAGTCTTGCGATTATCGCACGATACTATGGCGTTAAATTCATGGTCGTGGCACCGGTTTCGACATGCGATCCTGCGATGCCGTCCGGACAGGAGATTCCAATTGAGAGTCGTGATCAAAATGAAATTTTGACATTGGGTGAACAGAGGATTGCTGCCGCTGAAGCCAGTGCGTGGAATCCAGTGTTCGATATCACCCCGGCTTCTCTGGTCGATGCAATTGTGACCGAGAAGGGTGTTATCCGTGAACCGAATACAGAGAAAATGAAGATCCTCTGGGATAAGCCGTAGGAGCGCCGCCCTTGGCGGCGATTGTGGTATGAATTATGTTACAGTTGGGATCAACCGTGCCGAGGGCGGCGCTCCTACGCTAGAATAACATCAGGTATCACCCCTGGCCGTAGTTTCCATGATGGTTATCTCAGGTGGACCCACAACACCGGCCTGTTGCATGGCGTCTTTCAATTCCTCTGAGTCAAGAAACGTCATGGCATTTTCTACACTGTCCCATTCAAACAAAATAACCACAATGTTCTGATCATTGACGGGGCGGCAGATATGGTAGGATTTTTCACCACCTGTCCTGCGATAATTTATAAAAGCATCGAATGCATTTTTCCATTTGGCATAGTCTTCTACCGGATGTTTGATTAAAATAGTTGCCATGTTGTGAATCCTCCATTTTGTGCGAAATATCAGCCTGAAATACGGCCGCCCGTTTTTACAGGCACATTATTATTGGTAAGGTCTGTCTGGATTTGCAGAGTAGCATGACAGAATTGACTGCAATGCCAGCAATCACGGAAGGTTTGTGTGGAATGGTGGCCTGCCGGGTAGGAACATCAGGGTGTCATCAGTTAGCGTTTGAGGTAGGTTGTTGTGGCAAATAATGATGTAAAAATAACAGAGAAAGTAATGAGTGAAGTTGTTATAGGAAAAGTGAATCTTGAACAGGTAAAAGACTATCTGTTGTCTCTCCAGGATAATATCTGTAACGCTATAGCGGGGGCGGATGGTCAGGTCTCATTTAGCGAAGATAGCTGGGACCGCGAGGCAGGGGGGGGCGGACGAACACGGGTACTGACTGACGGCAGGGTATTTGAGCAGGCTGGCGTCAATTTCTCTCATGTTTATGGCGATAATTTACCGCCTTCAGCCACAGCAAACCGACCACAACTGGCAGGTCGAAGTTTTCAGGCGGTGGGTGTTTCTCTCGTCATTCACCCAAAAAACCCTTATGTTCCGACTTCACATGCCAATATACGTTTTTTTATGGCTGAAAAAGAAGGCGAAGATACTATCTGGTGGTTCGGTGGTGGTTTTGACCTGACGCCTTATTACGGCTACGAAGAGGATTGTATACACTGGCACCAGCAAGCAAAAGCAGCCTGTGAGGTATTAGGTGATGATGCTTACCCACGTTACAAGAAATGGTGTGATGAGTATTTTTTTCTCAGGCACAGGGATGAGCCGCGTGGTGTCGGTGGCCTGTTTTTTGATGATCTGAGTGAGCCGGGCTTTGAACCGTCATTTGCTTTTATACGCAGCGTTGGCGATCATTACCTGAAGGGTTATCTGCCTATTGTTGAGCGACGCAAGGATAGACAATATTCAGACCGCCAGCGGGACTTCCAGCTATATCGAAGAGGGCGTTACGTTGAGTTCAACCTGGTGTTTGATCGTGGGACGCTTTTTGGACTGCAATCGGGTGGTCGTACCGAGTCTATATTAATGTCTCTGCCACCACTGGTAAAGTGGCGCTATAACTGGCAACCTGAACCTGGAAGTGAAGAGGCAGAGTTATACGAGGTATATCTGAAACCAAGAGAATGGTTGGGGTAAAACTATAAAGGTGTTTATACGATGAAGTGGCGCGGTGGAAGACGTAGTTCAAATGTAGAAGACCGTCGTGGTCAGCAGCCTCGGGGAAAAGGTCTTAAGCTTGGTGGTGGAGCCACTATTGCTGTTATTGTCGTTGGACTGTTGCTGGGCGCAGATCCCATGAAAATGCTGAACATGTTGGGGGATATTGAGTCAGCCAGCAGTACAGGTCAGAGCAGTCAGCCTGTACCAAAGAATGACGAGCAGGCTCAGTTTGTTTCTGTAATTCTTGCAGATACAGAAGATGTCTGGACTCAATTATTTGTAAAAGGTGGAGAAGGTTACCGGGAACCGGGTCTGGTTTTATTTACTGGCCGGGTGGTTTCTGCCTGCGGTATGCAGTCCTCTGCAACCGGGCCGTTTTACTGTCCCGGTGACTATAAAGTTTATATAGATCTTGGCTTTTATCGTCAGCTGGCGCAGATGGGTGGTGCCGGTGATTTCGCTCGGGCCTATGTTATAGGTCATGAGGTAGGGCATCATGTACAGAACCTCCTGGGTACTTCTGCTGAGGTTCAGAAAAGACAGCGTTTATCCAGTAAGGCTGAGGCCAATGCCCTGTCTGTGCAGTTGGAACTGCAGGCAGACTGTTACGCAGGTGTATGGGCATACCATGCTGAGCAAGATCGTGACATGCTGGAAGAGGGCGATGTGGAAGAAGGCCTTGCTGCGGCGGCCGCGATTGGTGATGATGCCTTGCAGAAAGGGGCTGGACGCAGTGTCAGGCCTGAATCATTTACCCATGGCTCGTCAAAGCAACGCGTTAAATGGCTAAAGCGTGGACTGCGCAGTGGCCGCGCAGACCAGTGCAATACTTTTGCTGAAGCCAGTTAGCGTGGGGCAACTCAATCCATGAATAAATTATAGCTGTAGCTGTAACCTGATG
>JBLYYR010000246.1:0-9011 GCA_048550195.1 Arenicellales bacterium | reverse complement strand
CCATGCTTCGGGTCTTCCGAAAGATGTCGTCATTATCGAACCGGATTGCAAATATGAATTGCTGGAAAGAAAACCCATACCCGACAACACCGGGCTGGACCCGAGTGAGTTGCGTAATATGATCCGTTGTGCAGGTATTGTCGGCCTCGGTGGTGCCGCATTTCCGACCTTCATAAAACTAAACCCGGTAGGCCACCAGATCAGCACCCTGATATTAAATGGTGCCGAATGTGAACCCTATATCAGCTGTGATGACATGCTGATGCGCGAACGGCCACATGAAATCATTGATGGTGCAAAAATCATGCGCCATGCCTTGAATGCAGGTAAGGCCATCATCGCAATTGAAGAAAACAAGCCTGAAGCCATTGATTCACTACAGGCACTTGCCGATGGCTTAGACTGGCTGAACATTCAGAGCATTCCGGTCATTTACCCCACAGGCGGGGAAAGACAGCTGGTCAAGGTACTTACGGGCAAGGATGTTCCCAGTCAGGGCCTGCCACTGGATCTTGACCTGGTGGTCAGCAATGTCGCCACTGCGGCCGCCGTACATCTTGCTCTCGACCATCAACAGCCATTGATCTCCCGCATCATCACCGTTACCGGCTCCGGAGTTAACTCACCACGCAACTTTGAAGCCCTGATCGGCACTCCGATGTCTGACCTTATCGATCTGGCTGGTGGTTATTCTGAAGAGGCCGATCGGCTAATTATGGGTGGCCCGATGATGGGCATTACCTTAAAAACAGATGCCACACCAGTAGTCAAGGCCAGCAACTGCCTGCTGGTGCAAACCCCTGCGGATCACGCTACTGAATCCATCACCCGCCCCTGCATACGCTGTGGTGAGTGCGTCAAGGTCTGCCCGGTAAAATTATTGCCGCAGCAGCTGTACTGGTTCTCACAATCTAAAAATCTGGAAGGATTACAGACCCATAATTTATTTGACTGTATAGAGTGCGGTTGCTGCTCAGTCGTCTGTCCCAGCCACATCCCCCTGGTACAATACTTCCGCTATGGCAAATCAGAAATCTGGAAGAAAGAACAGGAAACTATTAAATCTGACCGGGCTCGAGAGCGCGCCGAAGCAAGGATACAAAGACTTGAGCGGGTAAAGGCAGAGAAAAAGGCTCTACATGCCGCCAGGGCAAAAAAGAATGCTGCCGCTGCTGATCGAAAAAAAGAGATTCAAGCCGCCGTTGCCAGAGCAAAAGGCAAAAAAGCTGAAAGCAACAGTGACACCGAAAACCCGGACACCTAACACCTAATACGTAAAACATAAAACTTATCTTTTTAAAAATGGAATTCAGCCAGCAACAACATTACTCACCCCACACACCGGCACAGGCCAGTGTCAGCCGCCTGATGCTGAACGTCATGCTTGCCCTGATACCGGGAATCGTAGTCTATATCATCTATTTTGGCTGGGGCGTACTGGTCAATATCGTGCTGGCATCCATTTTTGCACTACTGGCTGAAGGCCTGGTCCTGGCTATACGGCAACGCCCCGTTTCCACAACCCTGCTGGATGGGTCGGCCCTGTTGACCGGAATCCTGCTGGCACTGGCATTACCCCCACACACCGCCTGGTGGGTGATTGCTGTGGGTGTCATCTTCGCCATTATTATTGCCAAGCAGCTTTATGGTGGACTGGGACTCAACCCGTTCAATCCAGCAATGACAGGATACGTGGTATTGCTTATTTCTTTCCCGCTGGAAATGACTCGCTGGAACCCGCCTCTGGAGCTGGCAGAACAGTCCCTAAGCCTTTTTGAAGCCTTCCGTTACAGTCTCAGCGGCAGCTTGCCTTCATCCATGGACCTGGACATGATCAGCCTTGCCACACCGCTGGATATAGCCCGCGAGCGAGTGGATATGGGGATAAATCTATCGGCGATTAGAAGTGAATACAGTATTTTCAGTCTGTTGTCAGGCAAAGGTACCGAGTGGATCAATGTCGCCTTTCTTGCCGGCGGACTCTGGCTGCTCTTTCGGCGGCTGATTGACTGGCGTATTCCTGTTTCCTTGTTACTGGCTATGCTGATAATTTCCGCTGTGTTCTGGCTAATCAATCCTGAACAGTATTTATCCCCGCTGTTTCATTTATTTGCCGGTGCCACCATGCTCGGTGCCTTCTTTATTGCCACCGACCCGGTTACCGCCAGTACTACGCCCGCAGGCAGGCTGATATTCGGTGCCGGCTGCGGCCTTCTGATCTATATCATTCGCAGCTGGGGCGGATACCCTGATGGTGTGGCCTTTGCTGTCCTGCTGATGAATCTCTCTGCCCCGCTGATAGATCACTTCAGTCAACCACGCATCACTGGCTATAAAAACCCCAAAATCCAGAAAGAGCGCAAGCCATGAAATCAGGTGTCATTAGTCGCTCTGGATTGCTACTGGGCCTTGCCGGTGTCATGGTGGTTGGACTGGTGACGCTGGTCTATCATTTTACTCATGACGCCATTGTAGAAAGTGAATACCAGGCGTTGCTACTGGCACTCAACAGCATTATCCCGGAACACAGTCACGATAATGATATTGTCAATGACACCCGGGCTCTGCCCGCCAGCAAAGAACTTGGACTGAAAAAAGATGCCCTGATCTACCGTGCGCGCAACAACGGTGAAATATTTGCTGTTGCCTTCCCGGTGGTAGCACCGGATGGTTATAGCGGGCCAATCAACTTACTGCTCGCGATTGACCAACAGGGCAAAATCCTCGGTGTACGGGTGGTCAGCCATCTGGAAACACCCGGACTGGGAGATCGCATCGAAAGTCGACGCAGCGACTGGTTGCAGCAGTTTTCCGGTAAAAGCGTGCGAGACCCGTCACATAAGGACTGGAAGGTAAAAAAAGATGGCGGTATCTTTGATCAGTTTACCGGTGCGACAATTACACCCCGCAAAATCGTCAATGCTGTCCACAGGGCGCTGATGTATGCTGAGGCTGAACCCGGAGTATTTTTCGATGAATAATCCTGAGAAAATAAATACCGATTACTCTAAAATTGTCCAGGATGGGCTGTGGAACAATAACCCGGCTCTGGCCCAGGTGCTGGGACTGTGCCCGCTGCTTGCCGTTTCAGGTACTGTTATCAATGCACTGGCGCTTGGTGTGGCAACCATGCTGGTACTGATTGCATCGAACCTGGCCGTCTCTTTGCTACGGAAAGTCATACCAAACGAAATCCGCATACCGATTTTTGTTTTAATCATCGCCGGTTTTGTCACCATCGTTGAGCATCTGATGCATGCCTATCTGTACAACTTGTATACTGTACTTGGAATTTTCGTACCGCTGATAGTGACCAACTGCGCCATCATCGGCCGGGCCGAAGGCTTTGCATCAAAAAATGATGCCCTGCCGTCAGTCATAGATGGCATCAGCATGGGGCTGGGCTTTACCGGCGTACTGTTAGCGCTGGGTGTGATGCGTGAAGTCCTGGCCCAGGGGACCCTGTTTGCAGATGCCAGCATCATGCTTGGCGAGTGGGCAGCAACAATTACTTTATTTGAAAACTATGACGGCTTTCTACTAGCCGCCCTGCCACCTGGCGCATTTATTGGCCTTGGCTTTCTGCTGGCACTGAAAAATATTATCGACCAGAAAATGCGTACGCGTAAAACTAATAACATTCCGCTACATGCCATTGTTGAAAGCCCTGAAATACCATGAACCGGGACAAACGCATACAGATCTTCGAGTTACTGAAAAATGAGAACCCCAACCCGCAAACCGAACTCAGATATACCTCCCCTTTTGAGCTGCTGATCTCAGTCATCCTCTCTGCCCAGGCCACGGATGTCGGTGTCAACAAAGCCACGGCCAGGCTCTACCCAGTTGCAAATACACCCCGGGCCATACTTGACCTTGGCCTGGCTGGACTGAAAGAATATATACGAACAATAGGCTTATTCAACACCAAGGCGGAAAATATCATTAAAACCTGTGGTATTCTTGTCAATGAGCACGGGGGACAGGTACCTGAAACAAGAGCAGAACTCGAGGCATTGCCCGGTGTTGGCCGAAAAACTGCCAATGTTGTACTAAATACAGCCTTTGGCAAACCAACCATTGCCGTTGATACACACATATATCGCATTGCCAACCGCACCGGGATAGCAAAGGGCAAGACTGTACGTGAAGTCGAGGACAGACTGCTACGGCTGGTGCCTGACCAGTATATACAGGATGCCCATCACTGGCTTATCCTGCATGGACGTTATACCTGCATCGCACGTAAACCTCACTGTGGCAGTTGTATAATTCATGATCTATGTGAATACAGAGCAAAAACAGAAACATGAGCACACCCATAGCAACCGGCCTCAGTTACGGCACACATCCCATTATTGAGCATGCCGCCAGGGCCGTTAAAATTGCATTAGAAAAGGCCGACATTACGCAGGCCGAGAGCGTGCTGTTATTTATGACACCGGAGTTTTCCGATGATGCTGAAGCAGCCGTTCGCCTTGCCGCCCGCACCGCCGGCTGCCTGCAGGTTTCAGGTTGCATCGGTTATGGCATTTTGACAGATCATGACTGGATACTGGACAGCCCGGGCATCGCCGCCATGGTTTTTGGTAAAAGCACAGCAATCTCTCCCCGAACTTCAGATGCAGCGAAAGCCTTTCTATCCTTTG
Source organism: Arenicellales bacterium (assembly GCA_048550195.1). Lineage (GTDB taxonomy): Bacteria > Pseudomonadota > Gammaproteobacteria > BMS3Bbin11 > BMS3Bbin11 > BMS3Bbin11. The sequence continues at coordinate 4,362 of JBLYYR010000246.1, read as the reverse complement.
GCACACCACAGGACTTCGACCCGAACTGGCTGCATGATGAGATACCCCATATTGGTGCCATTGCATCAGATCCTCTGGGACAGGGAAATTACAAACACTGGCAGGGTGCCCGGATAAAAAAAGATAACAGTGTCGAACTGGCGATCAACAATGTCGAGGCCGGCTTTGCTGTTGCCCAAAGCTTTAAAACACTGACTAAGCCACGTGTCATTGCGGCAACTGAAGGTCTTGATGTGGTCAGCATCGAAGATTCACCGGCACTGGATGTACTGCTCGATGCCCTGCCTTCTTCGATGAAAAAAAGCGAGCTACCTCTGCACCTGCTGCTGGGCGGTGTCACCTTTGGCCAGATAGACAGCGCCATAAGCGAAGGCCGCTTCCACCTCGACCACATCATCTCCACCAACCAGGAAAGCCATTCAATCACCCTGACGTCAGAACTCCAGCCAGGCGAACATCTGTTCCTGGCTATCCGCGATACCTATGCCGCCGAACTTGGCATGAAGCAGGCTATTGATAACGCGACAAAGAAGCTGCATGATAAACCGGATTTCGGCTTTATGTTCCCCTGCCTCGGACGTGGCCCTTCATTCTACGGAGGCTGCGACAGAGATATTGAAATACTGAGGGAAACGAATCCCGGCATGCCGTTTATCGGCTTCTATGGCAATGGTGAAATCGGGCCATTGAAAAATGGTAACTATACCTACCAATACTCGACCAGCCTGGGATTGTTTAAAATAACATAACAGCCAGCGAACCTTCGATTAATTCATGAACTCGTAAAAGTAGATAAATATTGAGTCTCTACGGCAAAGACCGCGGCAGCATGCGGCAGGTATTCTTTAAAACCTGGCAGAAATATAAGCAATCCCAGCCTCTGCAGGGAGTCGAGCCATTGTTGATAGACATCATCCTGCTACACCCCGAATATCATTCAATACTGGAAAACCCGGATAAATACCTGGACTTTGATTTCCCGCCCGAGCAGGGCCAGAGCAACCCATTTCTACACATGAGCCTGCACATGACTATCGAAGAACAGTTATCGATGGATAACCCGGCAGGCATCCGCCAACAGTTCCAGACCCTGCAACAAAGCCGGGACAAACATGATGCAATGCATGTCCTGCTTGAATGTCTGGCCGAGGCGATATGGAAAGCACAGCGACATGAATCGGGTAACCTGGAACAGGACTATCTGGACTGTGTGATTGAACACGTAAAAAAATGAAAGAACCTGAAACCAGTTATCTCTCGCGAGGTTCGCAGAGGCGCAGGCTGGTCAAAATTTTTTCCATTAAAACACTTTTAAGTTTTTCTGGTTACTCTGCGAACTCAGCAGGAAAATAGTGTTTCAGTTTTTACTTAATACCGATTCAGCGTGGGTATGACTAAAAGTTGTTGTTGATCAGGAGTGGCTATAATTGAAACATCAAATAAAACACCTCATATTGGCAGCATTTTCATTACTGCTATTTTTTTCCGCTTCATCCGGCTTTGCGGCAGAAACAAACAACAAAGTATTCCATCGCGGCAATAGCACCGAGCCCGTTACACTCGATCCGCATCAATCTGAAGATGTCTCCAGCGGCAATATCCTGCGCGACCTGTTTGAGGGGCTGGTGACTGAAGATATGGCGGGCAATCTTATCCCCGGTTCGGCAGAAAAATGGACCATCAGCGAAGATGGACTAAGCTATAGTTTTCAGTTGCGCGACTGTCTGGTCTGGTCAAATGGTGAAGCGCTGAGCGCGGCTGATTTTGTCTTCTCCCTGCGGCGTGCAGTGGATCCGGATACAGCGGCCCCAATGGCAAGCCTGCTTCTGCCGATAAAAAATGCGCATGAGGTAATGAAAGGTAACCTGCCAGTAGAACAACTGGGTGTTGAAATGCCGGACGCCCACCACCTGATAATAAAACTTGAGCAGCCTGCTCCCTGGTTTCTGCAAATATTAAGTCACCCGATTGCTTTTCCTGTTTATGCTACGTCTCTGATAAAAGACAAAGATAAAGCTTTCAGTGCAGGAAAATTGATCTCGAATGGCGCCTGGGTTTTACATCAATGGGTGCCTTACGAAAAGCTCGTGCTTAAGCAGAACACGCATTACTACAATCAGGAGAAACTGTTTTTTAAACAGGTGGTCTACTACCCGATAGAAACCAGTAACACTGAATTCAGCCGTTACCGGGCCGGCGAATTTGACTGGACCGATACTATACCGCCGAACAAACTCCGCTGGATCAAAAATAATCTTCCGGGAGAAGCCTTCATCAGCCCATACCTCGGCACCTATTATTACGGCTTCAACCTGACTCGCCAGCCATTCAAAGGAAATACCGACCTGCGTCATGCCCTGTCTCTGGCCATAGACAGAAATATTATTGCGAAAAAAATTCTGGGGAATGGTGAACTCCCGGCAAACCGCTGGCTGCCGCCCGGCATGCTGTCGGAGCCAGTAAAACCAGTTAACGAGATGAAGCAAAACCTGATACTGGCTAAGCAGCTATACAACAAAGCCGGCTATAGCCGTGATACCCCACTCCACACCACGCTGCACTATAACTCCAGCGATCAGAACAAACGCATCGCTGTCGCCATCGCCGCCATGTGGAAGAAAAACCTCGGCATAAAGGTCGAGCTAATAAATGAAGAATGGAAAGTCTTCCTCAACAGAAGAAAAAGCAAAACAGAAACCCAGCTCTACCGCGCGTCATGGATAGCCGACTACAATGACGCCAGCAGCTTCCTGACCCTGTTCACCCGCAACAACGCCAAGAACGATACCGGCTATGCCAACCCTGTTTATGATGATTTAATAAAACAGATCGAAACAACAATGGATGAAGCAAAGAGAAGCGAATTGATCAGGCAGGCAGAACAACAACTACTCGATGACCAGGTCATCATACCCATCTATCACTATGTCTCCAGACACCTGGTAAAACCTGATATCAAAGGCTACAGGCCGAATCCGCTGGATCACCATTACAGTCGCTATTTGCATCGGAAATAAGTATACAGGTGAAAGGAATTAGGGTTTCAAAAAAGTCTCTGTTTTTTCAGTGGAGTAAAAAAACTAGACTTGAGCTAACATAATCTAAATCTGTTTCAGATTTAACCTGACAGAAGCCTGGACAAAAGTTCAGCTTTCGAGTGCGGTTTCAACCAACCTTTAGAAAACTGTAAGATTAGTTTCTACTAAACGATCGCTGTCGAGCCAAAGCGTGCATTCGAAATTCTTCCCTCTATCTATACTTTTAGCGTTTCTATAAGCTGATCGTGTATTTACTCTGCCCCCCAAATTTCCCGGCTGTTATTCAGGCAGCCCGGCCTTTCTCAGATCATCGAGAAATCTATCTTTCATCGCTTGATCGAGGATAGGATAGGATTGTTTCGTGTGTGTCAGAGTCTCTGACGGGTTCAGCATCTGTATCTGTTCTACCTCCCATTCGGCATCGTCCTGGCGGCCAGCGCGGACGTAGGCGACGGCAAGACTTAGCCTCACCGGTATGGCATCCTCATTTCGCTCCCTGGCTTTTTCAAGCGCTTCAATCGCTTCTTCATAGCGGCCGGTGTCAGAGTATGCACGCCCCAGGTTATAGAGATAGTCCCAGGTGTAATAAGGATTAAGACGCATACCTTTCTTGACGTATTCGATCGCCTTCTGCGGGTGGCCAGTACTGTTATTGATTAATGCCAGCAGGCCATAACCGTCGGCATAGCTAGGTGCTACTTCTATCGCCATTAATGCCGCCTTTTCAGCGTTTTCATAATCCTGTCGCATGAGATAGACATAGCTGAGTGCCCAGTGTGTTTGTGGAGCGGTGTCGTCCAGCGCCACGCCTTTGCGTGCCAGCACCAATGCCTGTTCTAGCATTTCAAGCGGTGCATCGGTCCAGCCACGTCGATAGGCATAGGCTAACGAATATGCCAGGGCGCCGTAGGCACGGCCGTATTCCGGATCGGATTCAATGGCTGTACGATAAGCCTTCCTTGCTTCCTTGCCGCTCTCCCTTGATTGCATTCTTGATAGTCGTTGACCTTCCTGAAAGTGATCATAGGCAACCAGGCTATTCGTGGTATTGTGCGCCAGGCGCAGTTTTTCCTGATGCGTCAATGGAAGTTTAAAATGGGTAATGATACTGCCGGTCATTTCACGCTGGACAGCGAACACCTCGTTGACCTCGCGCTCGTAGCTTTCACCCCATCTATTAAAGCCGGTAGTAGTGTCACTGAGCTGCACATTGACACGGATGCGGTCACCGTACTGCCTGATACTGCCGTGGAGTACATAATCTACATTCAGTTCTTTACCTACTTCCTGCGGGTTTACCTTCGTACCCTTATAGGCATTCGAT
>JBLYYR010000245.1:0-3674 GCA_048550195.1 Arenicellales bacterium | reverse complement strand
GATGAGGTCGAGGGATCGAAATCCCCTGGTGTGGCGGCATTGGGGGGGCTGTTGCTGTCACTACAACTGACAATCCACGCGTCGGCGTTTCGATTCTGCTCTCTTACCTTGACGTTTCCTGGGCCCACATGAATGGATACGGAGTTGTTCCGTACATGATCAATTTCCGTTCATGGCTCAAAGGGTTTGAGACATTTCAACAGCAGGCAATGTAAAGAAAATCAGATTAATACACTTGTAGTACATCCAGAATGTCCCGTGAGTCATCCATAAGGCGCATCACACGATCATCCAGCAGCCTCAATTCCGTGTCAGCCGGGCCGGATGACAGGCGATTTAATAGCCCTTCCGGTAATGGCCTGGATTGTCTGTACAACGTCATATCCAGCACCTCGCCACGAGCCACCTTCTTCTGCCAGCCTGGCGGCAGTTGACCACCGCGCGCCAGTTTTTTCTGCAGCCCGGGTGGCAGACTTTTTTGTTTCTTCGGCTTGTCCCTGCCACTTTCATCGTTATCATTATCATAACGATATTCACGATGATCCTCGAAGTAAGACTGGATGATGCGCTTTTCATCCTTCGTGAAAAGCCTGCCTGGAGTATTGGTCGCTTCATCGGCAGAGTGCCAGATCTGCCACCAGGGCGCGTCGGTTTCGGCCTGGGCTGTGCTCGCAAGCAGTACCGCTATAACCAGTAAAACTATTTTCATCATTGTTTCCTCTAACCTGATTTACGGGCAGGCATGCCCGTGTGGAAAGACTTTCCAAACGTCCCGCCACCAAGCCCGTACATGCAGGCATTAAAAGTAAACCCGGATTGTTCCGGAGTACAAGTGATGTCAGTATCGGGTTGTCAGTGACCAGTAAGTATTGATGTGTGCCGGATATTGACCCACTGATTATTCCTGTCTGATTGAAGATATGACGCAACTCTAAACTTAAGTTGGGTCACGTAAAAATGCTAATCTGGTTCAAACAGGCGCGCAATTCAACAACGCATACGATCTAGCATCTCGCACTGTTGATTTGCACGCTCGATTGACTCACTTGAATAGGCATATTCTCTCTTCAGGTCGCCTAGACCATTCTATGTTGCGGTCTCTACGAATGGAAACGGAGGCCGATTTGAATAACATCTGGATCCAGTACAAGAGATGAATTATCCTGCTTGCAGGCTCACAGGTACGCGGCCCGGCAAGCCAGGATCACTTGATTCGCTCATGTGCGCCGACCTGAATCGTGCCGTCATTACCGAACCGGATACCTTCAGACTCCGAGAATCTTATGGCTGCTCCACTAACGAAAAAAGAGATTCAGCAACTCCCGTTACACGCCTATGATGCAATGCGCGACGATTTGCATACCGGAGACCTGGTTTTCTGTTCCGGTTCGTATTTCTTTTCACAAACCATACAGAAGTTCACCCGCTCGGTATGGAGCCACGTCGGCATGATCTACAGGGATCCAACCCTGCAGCGGGTATTTATCCTGGAGAGCGAGACCCTGATCGGAGTACGCCTGGCCCCGCTATCCAAGTATCTGCGCGACTACCATGGCAAAAACCGCCCCTATAAAGGGAACGTTGTGGTCGCGCGCTTGCATCCGCTGATAGACGAGGAAAAGCTCAACCACGCCATCAGTTACGGCATGGATGAACTCACCAAGCCTTACGACAACTTCGAGATCGTGCGCATCGGCTTCCGTATATTGTTCAACGTCAGCCGCCGCACACGCGACCGCAAGTACATATGCTCGGAGCTGGTTTACGATTGTTTTGACAGTATTGACTTACCCTTCGACCTAAGCGACGAATACGTAGGCCCGGATGACATCTGGCTGGATAAACAGGTTCAACCCCAATTCCGGATCATGTGACGGCAGGAACGTACTTAACACGGCCCGTCTGATCATCCGGTAAAAGATCTATAAACCAGTCATTCTCAACCTGGAAAACTTCAAATCCCTTGGTGTATGCCATGGCGGTGGCCACCCTGAGGGTCGCCCTCGGACGCTCGACGCGCTAAGCGGTTTTTATCCGGCATACACCGGAATGGCGAAAGGTGTATTAATCAGAGTTCCCTTAGATTATTTATCAGCCAGTTTATCCAGCCATCCAGCAACAGATTCAACCAGTTCATCTTCCTTGCCATCAAAGAAATGGTTGGCCCCGGAAAGTTTAACTTGAGTGTAATTTTTATTGCCCGCTTTTTTGGCTGATTCAGCACGGGCTCCACTGCTGTTGAGAATGGGTTCAAGATCTTCTTCTCCGTACATATCAAGCACAGGCACCTTGATCTTTTCCAGTGCCTTGATACTGTTCATGCGAGAGTCATCTGCAAAGCTCGCCATTCCAATGGCGACAAAACCGTTAACATCCTGCTTTGATGTTGACAGATAGTAGGCGGTCATCGCTGCGCCCTGACTGTGGCCAATGAGAACAATGTCGCTGGAGCCCTTATTCTGTAAGTATTTGATGGCGGCATTAATGCGCGGTGCAACCTCATCATAAAGGGGCGCATATTCAACGTATTCAGCTTCATTGGGCAGGATCGGCATCTGAATCGACAAGGTATTCCAGTTATGCTCGGTCAGGCCAACACGAAGCGGCTGAATAACCTGCTGCCAGTCCGGATGAATCCCTGTGCCATGCATGACGATAACAGCGCGGTTTTTATTTTCCTCGGCCTCGGTATAAATACCCAGAAACTCACTGCTGCCGTCATTGAGCCAGACAGCATCACCATCGAGAATGGCATCAACGACCTGGTCGGCCCAGCGTTTTTCCTTTGCCAGATCGGAAGCCTGTGTTGTAAATGCAAGTACCGCCAGTGTGATAAAAAGTATGCGTATTGTTGTAATCATGTTAACCCCTTGAATTGGCAATCGAGAACAAGTACAGCAAAAAGACCAAGCAAAACCAATTATTGCCCAAACTTTCCTCGAAACATAATACCCCGGAACCGACCGACTCGAGACGCCACGTCTCAATCGACATCAATGGTTGAAAGTCACGGCCGGAGAGAATCTTGTGAATGCAGATATCCGACGTCTCGCGATACCGGGGCTGGCTCTGAAAGACTCCTTGTAAATTCGGAATTTTCGTATCCGGGAAGAGGCGTTAGAAATAGCCGGCAGCCACGGTATATCATCCCGTGAGAATGATGATAAATCGGTATCCTGGCCCATTCCAAATGTTCCGGGCGTACGACCATGTGTATAGGCAACCAGGTCGCTGTGCCTGATAGCATATGATTTCCAGGTTCCGTACACGTGGCCTGGAAAGTGGCTCTCTATTGATGCTCACTCAAGTCAAGCAAGAGGCTGGTGCGTTGCTTAATGCTTACTAAGCGACCGCTGACTGCATCTCATTCGATAGATTCATGCTTATTGATTCATGTATCAGGCGTTTTGCGCAGTCTTTGCAGCGGCCGCAGCAGGTCGCAACCTTCAAACTCTTCTGCAGACACGACAGGGAGCAGGCGCCGTTATCTAACTCGCGCCGAATATCACTATCCGTAATCTTGTTGCAAATACATACATACATAAGCAAGTACTGGCCAATAATTGTCGATAGGTAGGGCATACTATAATACGAATGATAATGATTATCAAATGCATTGATTGGAAGAGACATAACTATCTGTTTAAATAGATATTTATATTAATATTAGGCTT
>JBLYYR010000244.1:0-3002 GCA_048550195.1 Arenicellales bacterium | reverse complement strand
GGTTCTATGTGGATATCACTGGCGCCATCCTGAATGGCGCGCTGCACCAGTGAATTGACCAGGTTGATAACCGGACTGCCTTCGGCCATTTCGTCAATGGTTGAATAGTCGTCCGGAACGATGTTCTCGATGACTTCAAAGTCATCATCAACATTTCCGATCAGATCGAGGGTGTCATTGTTGCCGTCATAGGCTTCGTTAATGGCACTGAGGATATCTTCACGGCGTGCCAGTACCGGGCGTACGCGGCAGCCGGTCTTTTGCGCTATTTCTTCAAAGGCCGGTATGTCCTGTGGATCGACGGTCGCCAGCGCGAGTGTTCCGTGAACCCTTTGCAGCGGCAGCACCCGCAGTCGTTGTGCCGTTGCAATGTTGATCAGTGGTATTATTTCGGGGTCGTAGAGTCCGTTACGCAAACGCACATAGGGTACGGACAGTTGCTCGCCCAGGGCCGTCAGGACCTCGTGTTCAGTCACCCAGCCCTTGTCAAGAAATATCTGCCCAAGGCGCATCGATGACCGCTTTTGCATATCGATGGCCTCGGAAATGCGCTCTTCCGTTAACAGGCCCTTCGCGATAAGGATGTCACCCAGTTTTCTGGGGGTCGCCGGCTGCTGCTGGTAGTCGACCGGGTTAAAATCCATGATGCTGACATAATCAGACAGGCCTGATATACGCAATACATCCAGCACGATCGGGTTGGGATTTGCCAGCTTTAGCCAGCCCCCCAGGCGTATTGACTGATTCTGAATATCCAGTACCAGTTCCAGTGCGGCACTGTTTATGTTCTGTACCGTCGTCAGATCGATGACGAGTTGCACATCGCCCTGGGCAAGGCATGCCTCTGCTTCAGTGCGAAGTTCGGTAATGGTCGAGGCAATAGTCAAGGCCGAGCGTGGCGCAATATGCGTCATCACGCCCATGCGGGTACGCAGTATTTCACCACCCACAGCTTCCTTGGTCGCGCTCATGAAAATATCCGGGCAGACGCAGGGGAGCCGCTATTGATTACAGGGCTATACCCGCGGCGTGTCGTTGGCATTATACGCATGGCCATGTACCGGCCTAACCGGCCTTTTGCGCAGACTCCGTACCGAGCAATGCAAGATACTGCTCCACCGGGGTTGGCCTGTTAATGGAGTAGCCCTGGGCATAGTCGACCCCGATGATTTGCAGTTGTTCTTTTATGCCATCGTTTTCAACGTACTCTGCAATGGTTTTCAGTCCAATGACGTGTCCGATCTGGTTGATGGAAGAGACCATGGCATATGAAATCCGGTCATCCAGGATTGATCGGACAAATGTTCCATCAATCTTCAGGAAGTCAACAGGCAACTCCTTGAGGTAGCTGAAAGAACTAAGCCCTGTTCCAAAATCATCCAGGGAAAAATGAAAACCTTTTTCCTTCAGGGCCACAATGATGTTATGGGCCGAATTCATGTTACTGATGGCTGTCGTTTCAGTAATTTCAAAACAGATACACTCAGATGACAGTTTGTATTCAGTGAGTTTTTCGCAGATATACTCAATCAGATTGTTGTCTGTCAGCGACTGTCCGGAAAGGTTGATCGAGACAATGCCTTCCCCCGTCGGTTGCGCAAACCGGTTTGCAGCGAGGACAGCAAAGGTATTATCAATGACCCATCGATCCAGTAACGGCATCAGGTTGAAGCGTTCTGCCGGAGCAATAAATTCTCCCGGAGGCACAATCCCGCCCGATTCATCTTCCAGGCGCAGCAGTATTTCGAAATGATAATTCTCATTCGTGCGGGTGAGCGGTTGTATTTCCTGGCAATAGAGCCGGAACATGTCATTGCGCAAGGCGACCTGGATGCGGGACACCCATTGCATCTGGTTTTTACGCTCTGCCAGGTCATGGTCGTCATGGCGATAGACCTGGATCTGGTTGAGCCCTGACTCCTTGGCTGATTCACGTGCAATTTCAGCCGCTTCGAGGGCGGCATCCGTGTGGGGAGTGCCGGGTTCAATCAATGCCATGCCAATGCTGATGTTGATTTCGACCGTTTCTGAATTCCATTCAATCGGGTGGTTTTTGATGGCTTCACGGACATTTCCGGCAACTTGCAGTCCCTGTTCGAGATTGCTGTTTTCCAGCAGTACCCCAAAGCGGCCTTCACCGAAGTAACAGATGGAATCGGTATGGCGCAACTCCTTCTTCAGGATCACGGAGACTGTCTTGATGGTCGCATCCCCCGCGTCACGTCCAAAAGTGTCATTAATGATCCGTAACCGTTCGAGATCTATATTAAGCAGACTGTGAAGCGCTCCCTTTTCCCGGGCGGAAAAGATAGCGTCATGCAGGCAGGGCTGGAAAGCATGCATGTTCATCAGGCCGGTAAGATCGTCGTAATTAGCCTGCTTGATTTTTGAAACCTTGCGGGACATAACCGTTAACAGATTCTTGTCGCTGTTGAAGAAATCCGGTTTGCTCATATGGTTCAGGCAAACCAGCATGCCGGACACTGAATTTTGTGTGCTTGCTACCGGTGAGGCCATGAGCTTGTACGGTATGAGCAGGTTCAGTTTTGAACGCGCAGGATCCGAGAAGTCATTAATGATGATGGATTCCCGGGTTTCTGTAATCGCAGCGTAAAGTTCTTTTGAAAGCAGTGGTATGAGGTTGTGCGGTTCCCTGACCGGGTTGCGTCTTCCGGTAACACTACTTTCCTGTTCCTGTTCTGGCCAGATCAGTATAGCGGCACCCAGGTCCAGGTATTCCACGCAATTGTTTAACAGTTGATTAAATGCCTCTGTCTCGTGATTGAATTCAATGATGTCATCATTGGTTTCGTAGACAAGGTTAAGTTCCTCGTAGCGCCCGGCAAGTTCTTTTGCCATATCGTTCAACTCGGCAGTCAGGTCGTTATCACTTGAAATGCAGGAGGCAATGGCTTGCAGACTTTCTTCATTTACGGTGCCGGCACTGATGTCCCGGTCAGGAGTGTGATGGCCGCTCACTGCCAGTAATGAGGCGATGACCG
>JBLYYR010000243.1:0-2634 GCA_048550195.1 Arenicellales bacterium | reverse complement strand
TCTATTTTGGCGATGATGGGTATATGTACTGCACGCTCATCGAGTATTTCACGCATCTTGTGGATATCATCCGCGCTCTGGATGAAGGAGGCTGCGATATAGTCGACATCATTCTCCGCGGCAAAGCTCAGTTCCTTGACAATGTCATCCCGGTTTTCCGGGCTGACAGCGCTCAGCGCCAGTTTGGTTTCTGGCAGGTTTACACTCTTGGAATTACCCAGGCGTCCACCGTGAATCACTCGGCAGTCGATCACGCCATCCGCTGTGCCGGTGACTTCCAGTTCGATCGCTCCGTCATCAAGCAGGATCGGCGTCCCCTGGCGGACCTCCTCGAACAGTTTCTGGTAGGTGATCGATACGCCCGAGCTATCTCCGGGCCGGTTTTCTGTGTACAGGCTAAAGCTTGCGCCGGGAACAAGATCGAGCGAGCCGCTGCCCAGAAGTCCGGTGCGGATTTCGATGCCACGGGTATCGATCATGATCGCGATATTCTTGCCGAGCTGGCTGGCGGCAACGCGCAGGCGCGTGATCTGTTCTTTATGTGCATCGTGTGTGACGTGGGAGAGGTTCAGTCGAGCCACGTTCATGCCTGCCTCGATCATGGACTTGAGCATTTCCGGAGCCGCACAGGCAGGCCCGATGGTGGCAACGATCTTGGTTTTTCGTACGTGTGAGGGTCTGGTTAGGGTATTGTCCATGACTGATTAGGCGGTCTTTTGCTGATGCCGGTCGTTTGCAATTGAAATCATCTGTATATTACGCCTGATTGAAAACAAGTTCTGATACAGATCAATAGTGCCAGACTCGATAGATCATTTAAAGATAATTTTCAGTAATCTGAATGTTTGCTCACATTCTTCGATGTGTCTTTTATTTTGTGATCTTTTTGCCAATACAGGCCGCCCGATGCTGTAGCGGTTAAGGAAAGTATAAATACGACTATGCCTGTCATCGTTAGATTTGAGTTGTTCATGGCTAATAATATCGTTCCGCCGGCTGTAATACAGCCAACAGCAAGGCTATGAAACAATACCTTTTTATTGGCAATAGATGCTGTGATATAGCCACCGAAAAACATAATGAGCATGACGACGGGTATGCCAATAAAATATCTGAAATAACCACTGATGTCGTTTAATAATGGATAGTGTTTTGCCAGGCTGTTATAACCTACTGCTATAAAAATATATGCCAGCTGCATTAGCAGGATAACAATAACAATAAACAATATGCCTGCAATAATAGCTTTTAAACTTCTCATCGATAGATGTAATACAAATAATTGCTGATAAATACCAAAGGATTTCCTTAATGATAATCAAACTCAGTTGTTGCCAGTCTTGTTCATTTTAACCTGACTTTCCCCGAAATAGCCCGGTTGCTGAAAATGCAGATAGGCATATAATGGAATTAGAAGGATATGGAGCATATGCTTCAGGGAGATGGACTAAAATGGGAATATTATGCAATATCGCCGGGCCGAAATCGAAGTACAAGAATGACATAACCTATACTTATGAAGCCAAAGTGGTCGTGATCAATGATGAGTATCATTCATTTTTTGCAGATACTATTTGCACCCTTGTAGAGTACCTGGTTGAAAACAATGTCGAACCTGATGAAGTAGAACTCTACGAAATTTTCAAGGACGAAGAAAAAAAGCTGAATAAGGGATTTTGTGTTTCAGACGAGGGCAAATGGCTGACCCACAAGGAACTGTGTGTTGCACTCACAGAACGATACCCCGGTTATATACACGAGAACGGCTGTACATTTGAGGACAGGCAAAGGAATATAACAGGACCTTGAACGGCTGCCGTTTGCAGGGAGACAGCCCATACCCTAGTCCGGGCTGCGTGGACGAATAACGTCAAACACACTGCTTGCTATGCTATATAATTCAAGCAGTCTCACTCACTACCAGTCTACAAAATGCAGTACTCTTCTAAACTTTCAATAGTTAGCTTGAAGCCGTAGCTGCGGAACCAAAAAGCCACTTTGTGATGAATATTTCAATGAAAACATTAGCTTTCTGGCTGATTCTGGGTCCTGTGTTCGCGCTGACTTTTTCTATGGCAAGCTGGTATGTGATTGACCAGATTTCACCGGGAAAGCTTCATGGTGTCGATGTAATGATAAGCATGTACCCGTTGGGGCTGCTGATGTCCTTGATGACCCCATGGGGATGGTTGATGTATGGCGGATTACTGTTGATGAATTCGGAAAAACTGAAGCTGGGTATCTGGTGTACCCTGGTCGGTGCAATACTGCTTGGGGGCTTCTGGCCATTATGGTCTACAGACCTGGCCTGAAGACTAAGGTCCAGATGCTGCTGATAAGCTCATGGTTGCAGGGGTTGTTAATTGTCCGGGTGATTATTTTGCAGAACCGCCAGTTGTTCCGGTTTGAAAATGCCCCGATCGGTAATGATGGCAGTCACCAGACCGGCGGGTGTTACATCGAATGCAGGATTCACCGCGTCCGAGCCGGGTGAGCTGACCCGCACTTTTTCCAGTTTACCTTCACCGTTCGGCCCTGATTGATAGAGTACTTCATCCTGATGTCGTTGCTCTATGGGTATGTCGGTGCCCGAGCTGCAGTCAAAATCTATGGTTGATACCGGTGCGGCCACAT
>JBLYYR010000242.1:0-8848 GCA_048550195.1 Arenicellales bacterium | reverse complement strand
CTGCTTTCACGGAAGCTTAAAGGCTTTGGAGACATGAAAAACAGCCCTCCCAAACCTGAAGAACAAAAAGAGTTCTCTCGCGGGGGGCGCAGGGAGGTCAAAGGAATTTTTCTTGTAAATCATAATCTTTTGGTTTCCCTGTGTTCTCCGTGAGCTCCGTGAGAGATATGTGTATTGATTTTGAATTAAAGGTCAAAAACTAAGATCAAAGGCTATTCTCTCACGGGGTTCACGGGGTTCACGGGGAGGTCAAAAGCTTTTTTCTTGTAAATCAAAATGTTCTTTCTTTTGCTTTCCCTGCGAGAGGAAAGTGTTTCTGCTGTTTACCTGATGCGCGTTCAGAATTTAAGTGGCAATGAAAAGTTTATGGGACAGCAGTGACGTAATACGTAATACGTAATACGTAATACATAAAACGTAATACATCATTTCCGTCCCTTAACCGTTTCCTTTTTTGCGGCTTTTTGTTCAGGCTTGACAGGTGCAGGCGGCTTACGGACAGCCCGGATAACCAGTCGGCCGAACCAGATATCACCCTCAAGCTTATGGTCGTAAGCGCGCTGGCCGGTTGATTCCAGCCTGAGTATCTGGCCGATGCTGCATTCTTTGGAATTGGGTACCTCGAATCTGAACTTTACCTCACGCCATTCGCTGCTGCCAAGCAGTCGTGGGCTTTCTCCAAGCACAATTTTCTGGTCACCGGCGCAGCGTATTACCCACTTGAGTCCACCGCGGGATTTCAGTCGATCAGTTTTCAGGTTGGCCGTGAATTCATGTCCACCAAGGGTCAGATAAAGAGGCTGATACAGGTGTTTGAATATCATTTCCTCGCCCTCAAATGTCAACTGCAGGGCCTTGTCACCGGTGCCGCCATAGGTCCGTTGCTTGCGGATAGAAACATTCCTGTTTTTAGTAATATGCCAGCCAAAGCCCTCATTGGAAGGTTCTAGCTCAAAACTTCCATCATAAATACTGCCCAGATAACCAAGTTGCGTGTGATCGAGTCCATTGACCCAGGCAATATAGGCCCTGGGCCATTGCCCGTCTTTCATCATTCTGCGCACAACATACCTGCGCTCATCTATCGACAATGGCACACTGGACTGCATTCGCATCGCTGCCACTGTCGCCACAATATCGAGATTTTTAGCATTAAGCGCCAGGTATTCGGTATAGGTGTCCCACCATTCAGGTGGGTTTTCAATCAGCGGTGTAAGCAGGGGCAGCGTTTCTTTATTTTCAGTTAGTTGCAGCAGGACTGGATAAAGTTCTTTTCCCAGTTGCGGTGAAGTTGTTAGTGCCTGTCGCCAGCTTTCAATGGCCTTGTCCCATTGCCCTGTGTCTGCCCAGAATTGACCGGCATCGAGCCTGATATATTTGTTTGCCGGCGCCAGTCGGGTGGACTCAAGCATTAAATTATTGGCGAGCTCCTTATTCCCTTTAGCAAACTGCAGTCTGGCCATGGCCTGTATAGCCTCGACATCTGTCGGGTTTTCCAGCAGCGAAGCGGTCAGCAGTATTTCTGCTTTATCAGGGTCAGATGCTGATATCTGACGGGCTTCCAGATACTGGGCTTTGGGGTGGTTCGCGTTCCATGATAAAGCACTGCGAATGGCACCTGCATCCCCATTTATTGCCTTATCAACGTAATATTCTGACATGCCGATAATGAGTACCCGCCATAAAATAAACAGGGTGGCAGCAAGCGCCAGGATCAGTACGATCAGATTCGGTTTCGTTGTTGAGTGGTTCATTATTATTACAATTTAGTAAGCCGAGTTATATTTATTTGTCTTTCGCGACTGAATGACTCAAGGCAGAAATCTTCAGGCCTTTATCCCTGGCGACCACGGTCAGTTGCATTTCGCCACTGAATTTATTCCATTTTCTTGAAAAGTTTCGGCGCACCTGTATATAGGCCTGGAAATAGATGCTGGCTTCATCTCCTTTTGTGGCATCACTTTTTATATCCTGTATAACGATGCTGCGCTCGGCGGTCTTGCGGAACAGCTCGGAATAATCTTTTCTAAGAATATCTACCCCGGTGCCGCCCTCTGTTATGACACTGTCGGTGAAGAGTTCTGTCATCTGATCTAAATTCCCGGCATCGTAGGCCGCAATATATTGTGCAATAAGGGCTCCAATCCGCTCTTTTGAAAACTCAGTTGCTTCGGTGTCGGCTACCGTTTGTTTCACTACTGCACTGCCGCCACCAACTGCTGAAGCTTTTGCTGCTGTGGCCACAGCTGTCGGCCTATCCGCTGTTTTTTGCAGTACCGGGGTTTCAGTCGAAGCGACAACTTCGTAGGAATCTGTATTTTTTTTATCACTGTCTTTAGCGGAATCAACAGGGAAGGTTTTCTGAGATAAGGGTTTCTGAGATAAGGGTTTCTGCGGCAAGGCTTGCTGAGCCAGATCTTGTTGTTTAACGGCGTCGGTCTCCAGCCGGACATTGCCAGCGTCTTTATTGATGGACAGCTGTACCCGCTGTTCCTCAGTCATGTATTGATTGATCACTGCACTGAAGTCTTCCGTGGCCATCTCGCTTCCGCCATCACTTCGACCAGCTGAATCATCCAGCTCATTTTGAGGCGTGGAAGCCTGTGAAACGGACGGGGCGGTTTTCTGCAAGGCAAAGTTGAGTGCATCACCGGTTTCATTAAGACTGGAGGCGTCAACTCGTACAGGCATTGCAGGCTCCTGATAACCGTCGGTATCGGCATGCTGGCCTGGCATTACATCAAGCTCATAGCTGGGTGACCGTAAGCTAATTATGACAATGACAAGAACCAGTACAGCCAGTGCACTGCCCCAGATCGTTAGCTGCGGGTGCTTTTTCCACAGACTGTCATTTGCTGTTGATTCATAGGACGGGGGTCGATAGGGTTGTTTGCGCTGTCGGCGCGCTCGATGTGAAGTTGTTGCCGTCGACGAACCTGAAGTCGAAGAGGTTGCACGGGATGACCGGCTTGAACGGGGTGTTTGAACCGGTCTTTGGCGTGCTGGACGGCGACCGTTTGCACCGGGGCGTCGTTGGCCTCCGCTCAGGCTTAAATCGTAGCTGCTTCGTTTGCTTTCATTCTTCAGAATATTATAGGCTTCATTTAAGTCCGGCGCGTACAGCTGGCTCCATTCCTCTCCCTCCGGATTTTTGTCCGGATGGAACAGGCTGATTAACGTCCGGTAGCGTTTTTTTATTTCTTTCTGGCTCGCCGTCTGCTGTAAACCCAATACCTTGTAGTGGCTGTCTTTCTCTGTAAAGAGTAGTTGTCGAATTAAAAATAAGGCGGCGCTAACGAGCGTTTCCGGTGATTTCTGCAGGGCACTGGCGATAATTTGTAAATCGTTAGAAGCATCCGGTCGGCTGGCGATTTCCAGCAGACGGGTGAAAGAGCTGGAATAGGTTCTGCATTTTTGCAGCTTTTGCTGATGCTGCAGCGGGGCGCGATAAAAATCTACCGCAAACGCAAATAATTCGTTTAAATTACTGCTCATCAGGGTTCGCTGTAATCAGGAGGCGAGGCGTTTACGTGGGACGTCATCGTCGTAATCGAAATCGTCTTCATCATCGCGGCTGCCATAACCATAGCTGTAATTATAGTCATAGCCATAATCAGCCGTGCCCTGTACATGCTTGGTAAGTATAGCGCCGACCAGGTTGGCACGCGCCCGTCGTAAGCGGGTCAACGAACCGGACAGTGCGCCGGAGCGTGTCTCGCCGGAGGAGATTACCATGACGGTGGCATCCGAAATATTGGCCAGCACCAGTGCATCAGCGAGGCCCAGCACTGGCGGGCTGTCAATGATGACCAGATCAAATTTATTTGCTGCTTTATCTATAACATTCTGCATCTTTTCGCTGGACAGCAACTCCGCCGGGTTTGGTGGCAAAGGCCCGGTGGTGACGGCATAAAGATTGGGTATCTGTGTTTTCAGGACAATCTTTGATAAGAGCGCATTGCCTGCCAGATGGCTGGTCAGGCCCACCTCATTCGGCAGATTCAGTTCGCGCTGCAAAGACGGGTTGCGCAGATCACCATTGATCAGCAGTACTGATTTACCCAGCTGTGCGTAGGTAATAGCCAGGCTGAAGCAGGTTGTAGTTTTGCCTTCACCGGCCGAGGCGCTGGTGACATGCAGCACTTTAGGAATGCCCGTCGAGGTTGAAAAGGTCAGGGCCGTTCGGCAGGAACGATAGGCCTCGGCAATATGAGAGGACGGGTTGTCATGGGCTATCAGCGCCAGGCTGGTGTCATCATCAATCTCATCATCGGACCTTGGCACAATACCCAGCAATGCCAGGCCCGCTACGCGTTCAACTTCAGTGCCGGATTTAATCGTGTCATCAAGGAACTCAAACAGGAATGCCAGTCCGAGGCCGCCAAGTAAGCCTAAAAGCATCGCAGCAAGGAGATTTTTTCTGAGGTTGGGTTTTATTGGCCTGCCAGGTACCAGCCCCGGGTCAACAACCGAGACATTGTTGGTGCCGACACCGGCAACCACCGTGACTTCCTTCATGCGCTGCAACAGGCCGTCATAAAGGTCCCGGTTAGTTTGCACATCCCGCTTCAGGACTGAATAATCCGTGCTTCTATCGTTGAGTTCCAGCAGTTCACTCTTAAGCGAGGACATCCTGGATTTAAGCATGGCCTCTTTCTGAACCGATGCCTCGTATTTGGCTTTGACAGCAGCGAGAATGTTATTTTTCTGTTCGTTAAATTTTGCCTTAATGGCTTCAATTTCACTCTTTAACTGCACCATTTTAGGGAAGGCGGGCTTGAATTTCTTCAGGTTATTTTCATATTCACGTTCCAGATCAGCCAGTATCGCTTTGTATTGCTGGATGACCGGGTCTTCCAGTATTTGAATAAATGCTCCGGTACCGAGTTTTTGCATGCCCTTGTACTGGGACTCAACTTCTATGCGCTGGGTCTCGGCGGTAACAATTTCCGTGTTCAGGTTGTTCAGTTTGGCCATCAATGAAGACTGAATTGAATCGAGGTCGAAACTGTCACGATCTTTGGCATACTGAACCAGCTTGCGCTCGGAGTCTTCAAGGTTCGCGCGCACCTGTTTGAGCCGTTCCGTAATAAAATTCTTGGCGTAGGATGACGAATCAAAACGCCTTTCCAGTGTGGTATTGATAAAGTTTTTTGCCAGCGCATTCACCACACGCGCAGTGAGTTCTCTGTTTGGACTGTCGTAGCTGATTTGTACCAGCCGGGAGCTGCGAACAGGTTTTATTGTCAGATTTCTCAGAAAAGCACCCTCGAGGTTTGCTGACCGGGCAACTGCGGTGGGAGCCTCATCAGCAGGCACGGATTCTTCACCGGTGAGAAAATTGCTAAAAGATGTTCGTATTTCTCTGAAAAAAGACTTTTTTTCTACGGTAGGTGTCTTGCCGGGTGTTTCCAGTCCAAGCTGATCAATGACCCGCCGTGCCAGGGTACGGCTTTTCAATAAGTTATACTGAGTTTCGTAAAACTCCTTGCTGCTGCCGCCTTCCCCTGGCATCGAGTCCTGATAGTCCATGAGCTTTTCACTCTCACGCTCGATTTGCAGTGTGGCTGTACTGCGGTAGACAGGTGTCGTCAGGAAGGTTGAGATAAGCGCACCGATAACAATAATGGAAAAAAAAGTAATTATTGTTCCCTTCCGATGAACAATGACACGCCAATAGTTGCGCAGGTCAATCGCCGGCTCTTCCTCTTCATCCCGCTGACTGGCGATTATTGATTCATAAAGCGCGATTTGATGGTTTTCGTTGTCAGCCAGGGCGAGTTGCTGATGGCGGCCTGCTGGACCATTCTCTGGTGCTCTCATTATTTACTTCAATTCCAGGGTTTTGGGTAATTTTATTCGAGCTTAAATGAAACCGGTAAAGCCGGATATCGTCCGTTGAATTTCATCTATGATCCCACGACCACCATGTTTGGGCACGACGATGATGTCCTTGTTTTGCACATACGGGTCTTTGATTTCACCTGTCCGGATCTTCTGTATGTTGATTTTGTAGCCGACGATCTTATCTTTGCCAATTTCACGGAACACCACGATTTTTTTCTGGTCAGCCAGCCTCACCGCACCGTCGGCCATGGCTATTGCCTGAAGCAGGGTGGTTTTACCCGTTAACGAGTAGACACCGGGATTTTTAACAAAGCCTTCAACGGTAATTTTCTGGCTTTCGTACTCTTCTACAAATACCGTAACATGCGGATCCTGCAGGTATTCCGTACCCAGCTTTTTTTCGATCAGGCGCTCAGTTTCCTGCACCGTCAGGTCTATTACCTTAAGATTGCCGATCAGCGGCATTGAGATATAACCTTCAGTATTCACACGAGCCAGGTGGTTTAACTCCTCAACCTGATATATCTCGATTTTCAGTAAATCACGACTACCTAGCCTGTAGGTAAGATCTTCCCCCTCGATTTTGGTAGAAAGCCCTTCATAACCGCCAATATCGACAGAATCAGCACCACTTTCCTCAGCATAGACAGAAAAAGGCATGCAGAAAGCGATGAATAAAAGGAGAATATTTAAATATTTCATGTAGTTATATTGTATCGGCGGGTGTTTTCCACAAACAATCCATGGTTGTTTGCAAAATTTTACGATTAAATTGACTGATTGTACAATACACAACAGAGAGGCGGGGGCATATGGTTTACGTATTACGTATTACGTATTACGTAACACGTAAAACGTTTTTCCCTGTTTTACCTCCCAAACAAAAGATCCAGCTCCTTCCCATACTTCTCCCCATATTTCTTCCGTAGCTTCTTCTCAGCCTGCTGCTTTACTTCCTGTTTGGCGGCTTTTTCCATATCAATCTTGAATTTGGGATCATTGAAACTGCCGCTAATCTTCAACGGCAGTGACTTGCCCTGAAGATTTTTAAACTCCGCCTTGTCGATCTCAGATATGCCGGACGACAGCGCCAGTTTCAGGCGGTAGTCGAGTTGCTGTGTATTCAGGTTGGCTGCGCCGCTGCCGGTGAGGTCAGCCAGCGGTGTTAGCACCTTGATGTCATCGGACTTTGCGACGCCGTTTACCAGCTTTGTAGTCAGCCCCATCTCCAGGATTTTGGTCCGGTTCGGGCTGCCGTCATCAGTATAGGGCTTGCCCTTCAACAGGGCATCTGCCTGCTGTAGCATTTTTCTTACACTGAAGCCTTCGAAGGCACCGTCTTTGATCTTTGCCTTGATGCTGCCATTGAGCGCTTTTGTCAGGTCACCGGTATCCAGTCCCTGTGTGCGGAGGTCAGCATTCATGTTGGCGATGCCGGTAATCCAGTCTTTCGCATCTTTACCCATGGAGTATTTCATTACCTGGGCAATCTGTACGCCGCTCAGGTCTTCGGTGAGGTGATACGATGGCGTGTCTTTTCTGGCATCCAGTTCCATCATGCCAGTCGACGTACCGCCAAACACCTGTGCGGAAAACGGATCAATGCGGACGATGCCTTTGTTCGCCTTCAGTTCGGCCTTAACCTCAGTGGCCTGCAGCGTGTCCAGGTTGAACGCGCCGATAGCCAGGTCGGCCGCAACATCCAGTTGCCGAATTGTTTCGACAGGAATGTCAACAGGCTCTGATTTTGCTTGCGCATGAGCTAAGTGAATACTCACTAATGAAGTCAGTATCTGCTCCATGATCATTGTGTTGCTGCTGCTCTGGGCAGGCGCAGATCCCATCCACGGCGTCGCATCAAACCGGTCCGTTTCAATCGACAGCTTGACCGTCGGCAGCGGGTTATCCAGATTGGAGAGCACCATGCTGCCGGTGCCTTGCGAGCCGGGAATGCTGTATCGCATGGCCGGCAGTTCTATCACCATACTGGCCAGATTGACTTTAATCGGCGAGTTCAGCGTGATAGCCATCGGGTTGACGGGTGAGATGTCACCGGAAAGATCCAGCTTTAATGCCACCTGGTCACTAGTGACCAGCTGTGCTGCCAGATCAATATCAATATCAGCCTTGATGCTTTTCTGCAGTTTGCCGCCTTCCAGCGTCGATCCGGTGGCATCTAAATCAATACTGAAATCCTTCAGCTTCACCTGCTGCAAGTCTTTAGCAAGCCTTAGATCGGTACTGACCTGCATGTTTCCCGTCATTTCGGTCTCATTCATCGCAAAATCACTGTCAAAGGAGACAGCGACAGGGGTATCAAATGAAATCGCCCCGGTTTGCAGATCCATCTTCGTCAGTTCAAGCTTGGTCCCGCCCTGGCGATCATCCCAGACAATGCTGGCATTTTTCATCTCAATACCGCCGATAGCCAGTGCCGCCAACGCCTTGCCGGCATCATCAGATGACTCTTTAGCGTCAGCGTCCGGTGTTGCCACATCCCCGGCAGCAGCAAATTCCCAGTTGGTCTTGCCTTCGGCCAGCGTGACAAGGTTGGCCTGCACCCCCTCCAGCACCACGGTATCCATCTCCACTTCGCCGCTGAACAGAGGTTTCAGCTTCAGATGTATCTTTGCCCCCTCAATCGCAGCAAGCGGTGTTTCACCGAAACCCGGCGCATTGGCGACCGAGATGGCACCGGTCTCTATCCCAATCCACGGGAAGAAACTCGTATTCAGATCACCGGCGATAGTAATCTCTCGTCCGGTAGAGTCATTAAAAACCGTAGAAATCTGATCCCGGTAGTTATTGGCGTCAAAAAACAAAGCCAGCCAGGTGATGAGGGCAAGTGGCACCAGGATTAGTAGGGCAAGCAGGATGAGTAACAGACGTTTCATGAAATACTCCGGAAATTGGTTACTTACTTTGTTGTCAGGCAACCATTCTGCCTCCAAACCATCAAAAATCAAAACCAAATACAGGATTACGCATAATTGTAGGAGTG
>JBLYYR010000241.1:0-21398 GCA_048550195.1 Arenicellales bacterium | reverse complement strand
GCATGCTGTCGGTATTTGCGTTTTCCATGACTCTGGCAACTAACGGCACCCCGTCGACTTCGATGACTGATGAAGCTATATCATCACCACTTGATGAGGCCAGTTTATCATTAAGTCGGTTATTCTCTTTTTCAAGCCTGCGAAGCTTATCAAGCAGGCTGTGTATTTTTTCTTCGGCATTGCTGTTGTTGCCTTTAACCATGGCAGAAATATTATTGAGTGTAGCCATACGCTCAGAGAAATATTTCATCGCAGCATTGCCTGTCAGCGCTTCTATACGCCGTACACCGGCAGCCACACCTGATTCGCTGCGAATAACGAAAAGGCCGATATCACCGGTTCGGGAAACATGCGTGCCACCACATAACTCCATGGAAAAATCCCCCATACGGACAACTCTCACCTCATCACCATATTTTTCTCCGAACAGGGCAACGGCACCCGCAGCTTTTGCTTCATCAATTGCCATGACAGCGGTATGTACTTCCCGGTTTGCCCGAATCTCTGCATTCACCAGGTTTTCAATCTGCTTGATTTCACCTTCATTGAGGGGGCTAAAATGCGAGAAGTCAAAACGCAGATAGTCACTATTTACCAGAGAACCTTTCTGCTCAACGTGACTGCCTAGTACTGATTTCAGTGCAGCATGCATCAAATGTGTCGCGGAGTGATTCAGCGCAGTCTCCTGCCGGCGTTCTACATTGACCTCTGCAATGACGGGACTGCTTACTTTTAAGATACCTGAGCGTAATCGCCCGATGTGTCCAAAGACCGTCCCACTCAATTTCTTCGTGTCTTCAATTTCAAAAATTGCTTTACCCGCTTTAAGCTGACCAGTATCTCCAACCTGTCCACCGCTCTCTGCATAAAAAGGTGTTTTATCGAGGACAATGACGGCGGTATCGCCTTCATTTATCTCAGTTACCGCATCGCTGTCCTGATATATTGCAGTAATATTTGCTGTTCCCTCAAGCTCATTGTAACCGGTGAATTCAGTACAGCCCTCGACCTGTATCCGGCTGGTTTCTACTGTTGAAAATTGATTTGAGGTACGCGCCTGCTGGCGCTGCTTCTCCATTTCATTTTCAAAGCCCTGTTGATCAACTGTGAGCCCTCTTTCTCTGGCAATATCTGCCGTAAGGTCAAACGGAAAGCCATGGGTATCATAGAGTCGAAAGGCTGTAGCCCCATCAATGACATTGCCTTTTAATGCCGCAATCGCCTGATTAAGAATGCTCATCCCTGTCTCCAGGGTTTCAGCGAAACGCTCTTCTTCTGTTTTAAGGACGGATTCGATGGTCGCCTGAGCCTTCGCAAGCTCCGGGTAAGCCTCACCCATTTCATCGACCAATGGTGCAACCAGTTTGTGGAAAAAAGCACCCTTCGTTCCAAGCATGTGGCCATGTCTGACGGCACGGCGGATTATCCGCCGCAGCACATATCCTCGCCCTTCATTTGACGGTACTACGCCATCAAGGATGAGAAATGAAGTAGAGCGTATATGATCAGCAATGACGCGCAGTGATTTATTATCCAGTGTTTCACAGGAAGTAACTTTTCCAGCAGCAGCGACAAGATGCTTAAACAGGTCGATGTCATAATTATTGCTAACACCCTGCTGTACCGCTGCCAGGCGCTCCAGGCCCATGCCTGTATCGACTGAGGGTTTAGGCAAATCTTTCAGCGTACCATCAGCTGCCCTGTCATACTGCATGAAGACCAGGTTCCAGATTTCAACATATCGATCACCGTCTTCATCCGGTGAACCAGGAGGGCCGCCTTCTATCTCAGGCCCATGGTCATAAAATATTTCAGTGCAGGGTCCACAGGGACCGGTATCCCCCATAGACCAGAAGTTGTCTTTGGCTCCAATGCGCAGGCAACGTTCCGGCTTGATTCCTATTTCATTCAACCAGATACTTTCTGCTATGTCGTCTTCCTCGAAAACGGTGACCCAGAGTCTGTCTTCAGGGATCTTCATTACATCGGTAAGAAACTCCCAGGCATAGACTATGGCATCCTGTTTGAAATAATCACCGAAGCTAAAGTTTCCGAGCATTTCGAAGAAGGTGTGATGGCGAGCGGTGTAGCCAACGTTCTCCAGATCGTTGTGTTTACCGCCAGCACGGACACAGCGCTGCGAACTGGCTGCACGGTGATAGGCCCTGGTTTCGTTACCAAGGAATGTATCCTTGAACTGAACCATACCTGCATTGGTAAACAGCAATGAGGGATCATTGCCGGGCACAAGCGAGCTGCTTGCTATGACTTCATGTCCCTTTGAGGAAAAATACTCAAGAAACTGTTTTCTTATTTCACTGCTTTTCATATCCTGGCAGATACACCCTAATCCAAGGAACCTCTGGTTGCAGAGGTTTCTAAATCAAAATCAGTATCCCGCATTACAAAAAATATCATTTCCTGCGGGAACCCTCTGGAAGAGAGGAATCTTACCTTTTTTGCGCGTTCTGCGGGAGTCCCAGATAGGCTACCGGCATACTTTTTTTTAATTAAATCTACCAGCGCCTGCTGCCAGTCAGGTGCCAGTTCATCCATTACACTCTCAATAATCTGATCTGCCACACCTTTACTGCGTAATTCATAGCGTACTTTTACGGGTCCATGACTCCGATTAAAGCGGGAATGAACCATACTTTCACAAAAGCGTCGGTCGGAAACGAGATTGTCGCTAACCAGACTCTCGATAACTTCTTCGACCAGTTCAGGGTCAAAACCCTTATTTATTAGTTTACGAGAAAGCTCCTTAACGCCATGTTCACGGCGTGCCAGCAAATCCATGGCACGCATTCTGACATCTTTAAGGGTGATAGTATGAAGCTGTTTATTCAGCTTCTACTGCCTCAGCCACCTTTTCTTCAACATCATCTGATTCAGTGATGCCCATGGCAAGACGAAGCTTTTCTTCTATCTCTGCTGCCATTTCAGGATGATCTTTCAGATACTGGCGGGCATTATCCTTGCCCTGCCCGATGCGCTCTTTGCCGTAGCCGTACCAGGCACCCGCTTTATCTACAATGTTGTGCAAAACACCGATATCAATCAGCTCACCTTCATGTGAGATGCCTTCATTATAAAGAATATCGAATTCACACTGCTTGAAAGGCGGTGCGACCTTGTTTTTTACAACTTTAACGCGCGTCTGGTTGCCGAGTATCTCATCGGCCTTTTTGATGGCACCGATGCGCCGGATATCAAGGCGTACTGATGAGTAAAACTTAAGGGCGTTACCACCGGTTGTAGTTTCCGGGTTACCGAACATCACACCGATTTTCATGCGGATCTGATTAATGAAAATTACCAGGGTATTGGATCGTTTAATATTAGCAGTCAGCTTGCGTAAAGCCTGAGACATCAACCTTGCCTGCAGGCCAACGTGGTGATCACCCATATCGCCTTCAATTTCGGCCTTTGGCGTCAGTGCAGCAACGGAATCGACGACGACGACATCAACCGCAGCAGAACGCACCAGCATGTCGGTAATCTCCAGCGCCTGTTCACCGGTATCGGGCTGGGATACCAGAAGATTATCCACATCCACACCGATTTTTTCTGCATAGGCCGGATCCAGTGCATGTTCAGCATCAACAAACGCACAGGTTCCGCCCAGTTTTTGTGCTTCTGCAATAACCTGTAAGGTCAGGGTTGTTTTACCGGAAGATTCCGGGCCATAAATTTCCGCTACTCTACCACGTGGCAGGCCACCTATGCCCAGCGCATTATCCAGCGCCAGCGAACCCGTAGGTATCGCTTCAATATTCTGTACTGCACCATCACCCAGCCGCATCACGGCACCTTTGCCAAACTGGCGTTCTATCTGACTCAGTGCGGCGCTTAGGGCTTTTGTTTTGTTGTTGTCCATTTTGATACTCGTTGTTGGTTGATCCATGATATTTCTCCTCTCGATTATGACATACGAGCCCACAATACGTGGACATATAGTTAGTGTATTTTTTCAGTTAACGGGAATTCTTCAATGACTTTGTATTCCATTCCGCCTCTTTTTTGTCTTGACTCGATCAAACAGTATCTGTTCACTTTCCAATGCACAGCGTTAATCGCCTGCCCGATTTCGCTGCGGGTATCTCGCAGCAAACTGATGTGGGGTCGATAACAGCGGTCATCCGTATGAAAACCTGTTTCGTGGCTGATACGCTTCAGGACTGAATGCAGCTCTTTTAGGCCCTGCGGTACACTCGAGGGGCCTATCCAGTTTATTCTGCAGTGGGTAAAACTGCCTGCCTGATCAAGTTCCAGGTCAAATTGTTTTATATCAAGCAATCGCAGTCGTTGCCTCAGCTGCTGCTCTTTCTGCTGCTGTACCTGACCGAGAAACACCAGGGTGAGATGAATATTCTCTTTTTTAGTCCTTCGCCCACCGTGCTTTAACTGTAGACGCTCAGCGAGGTCATATAATAGCTCCTGCAGGGATTGATCCGGCCAGCAGGCAAGAAACAAACGCCTGTCTGGATCTGAAACTGATTTCAAATTCATTTCACCTGTTTCAGCCACGGCCATTTTTCCGCTCAAGCCGGGCTAGTAATCCTGACAACACATGCCGCACAGACTGCTCTCGTATCTGTTCACGATCACCTGAAAAATAGCAGGTCTCTGTTTCACACTGACCATCGACCAGCCAGCCAAAACATACTGTGCCGACAGGCTTCTCGTCAGTGCCACCACCCGGGCCGGCAATACCTGTGACAGACAATCCTGCCTGGGCATGGCTGTGTTCAACTGCACCTTCTACCATATGCCTGGCAACCTCTTCACTGACAGCGCCATGAATCTCAATGACCTGTTTATCGACTGCAAGCATCTCCTGTTTGGCTTCATTGCTGTAAGTAACAAAGCCCCGATCGAACCAGGCCGAACTGCCGGTAATAGATGTAACAAGCATAGATACCCATCCACCGGTACAGGATTCTGCCAATACCAGGGTTTCATTACGGGATAACAGCCTGTTCCCTACTTTTTCCGCTAGCGCTTTCAATGTTATATCTGCAATGTTTTTCATGTTCTTTGAACTATCTACCCTTCATGTCGTCTTGCAATTTTCTGCTCATTGCCGTATTCTGTATGAGAACAGAGTGAGAACAGTATATGCTAACTGACAGACAACGGCAAACCCTTAATTTCATCCGCAGTTTTATTGATGAAAATGGCTACCCACCCAAGCTGAAGGAAATAGGCAACCACCTGGGCATCACGTCGCGTGGGACGGTGCATCGCTATATACGGGCACTCGAGGATGAGAATTTAATCCGTGTATCAACCGGTCGCTCACGTGGAATTGAGCTAATCGATGAAGAACTGAGCGGAGATAAAGATACCAGCGATCATGACAGCGCCCTGCCAGTCGCCGGGACTATTGCTGCCGGTTTACCGATAGAGGCCATCGAAGACCAGGAGACCATCAACCTGAATGAGTTTTTTGTTCGACCCGGACGTTTTGTATTGCGCGTTCAGGGTGATTCGATGATCGAAGATGGTATCTTTGATGGTGATATGGTGATCATGGAGAGCTGCCAGACTGCAAGGGATAATGAAATAGTCATCGCGTTGATTGACCAGGATGAAGCAACGCTAAAGCGTATAAAAAACAATCAGGATGGCAGCATAACGCTTATACCCGCCAACGCTTCAATGCAACCTTTTCGCTATTCTGCAGATCGCGTGACCATCCAGGGGCGGATAGTCGGACAATTCAGGGCCTATTAGTTTCAGCAGTTATTATCAACGCTAAAACCCTATACTCGATGAGAAACTTTATGTTTTCCATCCAGACCTGTTATATATTCAATTGCAACCTGAAGAAAAACTGATTAATTATTCTCGTCATGGCGAGTACAGCGCAGCAATCTATTTACCTGGAAACAATGATATAAAGATTGCTTTGTCGCTTTTTTCCTTGCTAAGTCATATTAATCAGCTAGTCACTGATAAGAATATGAATAACACTGCAATCGAGGTCAAGCCATGGACACAAAGGATGAAACGAAAAGCGTAAAGGGGCTTTCACCAAAACAAGCCGCAAAGATTCTGCATGATGACCCAAGAGCTCTGCTTATCGATGTTCGAAGCAGTATGGAGTTTCTGTTTGTCGGTCACCCTGAAGGGGCTGTACACGTCGGCTGGATCGATGAACCAGACTGGAAGGTGAATGAAAATTTTACTACAGACATCAGGAAGTTATTGTTGGGTGGTGTCATCCGTAACGATGAAATACATAGCGCACCGATAATACTAATCTGCCGCAGTGGCGTACGCTCTCTGGAGGCCGGACAAAAACTGATCGAAGACGGCATGATCAATGTCTACCATATTGATAGTGGCTTTGAGGGCGAACTTGATGACCATCATCGGCGTAGCACCCTCAATGGCTGGCGGTTTGATGGATTACCGTGGGAGCAGTGCTGAAAGCACCCACCCTCAGTTTATCAACGTGGAACCAGATTGATGACAATCTCATTCAGTTTGATGTCACCATTTAGCTTGAGCAGCCATGGCTTAGACTGATTGTTGCCATTAGCAAACCTGAAATAATTGCGACCGTAAGAGCCCGGGTCATTGCTAGCAAAAAAACGCCCGGCGGTATCCACAGCCTGTGGCTCTGTATGCCTGTTTCCATTTTCCAGCCAGACCTGCCCACCTTGCTTGCGAGACTTGACCAGGACTTCAATGCCTTTGAGTTGAAACTCGTCGGGATTCAACCTGCTATCACTACGTAATAGCTGTTTAAGATTAATGCTATTCAGGCCCGTCAGTTCAAGGTGAAACATCGGTAAAATAACCCGGCCATCACCCTGCATGCTTTTAACCACGCTTTCAGCACCGCTTTCGTCACGTGTTCGTACAAGCACTTCACGTAACTTGAACAGTCCGTTCAGATTAAGCTTCAAGTCACCCGCTGCACCCTGGGCTGGAAATATTATATGACTGTAAGTCCAGTCCGCCGGGTTATTGAAATTTACTGCCTGTCCAGTCACAACTTGCCGATCCAGCTGGCTATAGCGAGAGCCACTCCAGACCAGCCCGCCGCCATGCTGGGACTTGAGAACCACCTCGATTGTCTCGATGTCCAGTCTGCTGGCATCCAGCTGGTACTGATTGTACAGTGCCTGATGAAGATCAAGAGTGCGAAAGCCGCCAAGGATGTAGTCTTTGAACTGCAAGCGAAATACTTCTGCATGCGAAGCACTGCTGATTAGCAGGGAAAAACCAAGAAGTGAGGCAGGAATTAATTTCTTCAATGTGCGTGACATCATTGTTTACTTCGCCTGTACCCTGCCAGTGATTATTCTTCAGTTAACAATTAGTCTACCCACGAGTTATTATCTTGCGATGTGCATTAGCGATGGAATTTGTCTTGCTGAGTGTTTCGACAAAACCCGACCCGCGCTTGCTGACTTCAGCTGGCTGGCGGCACAGGTACAGATCTTGTCCGAGTCGTTGCACATGCCCTGAATCGAGTCTGCCATAGTGCTTGCGTTGCAGAAGACTAATAGACACATTATCATTTTCATATAAAATTTTCTGAGGGTAATATTTATGTTACCTCTATTCTTGACGGACATACTACACACTCGTACTTACTGTGCCATCAGCTTAACAATTGAGCGTCCGGCATGAAAAAGCAGCCCTTGAGCTACTGCTGGTTAACGGAAATATTTCTTGCATTAGGTAATTCTGATAAACTTATCATTCAATGATTAATTTACATTGAAATGTGGATGCAAATGAAAAACATCAAAACTTTACTGCTCATACTGATTCTATCAGTACCTGCTTCAGGTTACGCTGAGACTCTATCCAGCACAACGGGGATAACTAAAGGCAAGACAGTAAAACCTGTAGCTCAAGTCCCCTTCACATCCTACAGCTATGCTTATTCAGGACCCGTTTACGGTCGACCCTACTATCCCCTTAACAGACAAATATTTAATAACAGAAACTCCCACCGATTTAATGGTAGAAATAACTGGTTCGGTGACAGCCGTATGAAAAACTGGAACCATACAATGACCAATGTCATTTCAGATATGCTAGGTGAAGGAGCCGGCGATTTTGAATTCGACATGAACATCAAATTCAAGGGAAAGGGGAAAGGAACAGGTCGTGGTAAAAGTCGCGCCAATGCCCGAGCAAATCAGCGTTACAGGGGATACTATCAGGGTAACTACCAGGGCAGGGGTAATTACTACGGCAGAGGAAATACCTACCATCATTCAACGTATGGAAGATATGAGTATGCACCATATGCACCTCCCTATTCCCCCTACCCAGCGCCGAATACTTACCATTCTTACCCTCCTGTACCCACTTCGAAATCACAATCGGATAGCAAAATTATTAAAGCTAAATAGATTGCCAGTTCACTTACAGAAATAGAACTTACAAACCCCATTATGGATCTCAAGTTTGCGGCCTGATACGCCACGTTGGTAACAGGGCCAAAAAGGTAATCAATGCCATTACCATGATAATGACCGGCCCGGCGGGCAAATCCAGCCAGGCAGCAATCAAAAGACCAGCAAGATATCCTGCGACACCATATATATATGCACTAAGCAACTGAGCTTTTCCCTGCCGGATTGTTGCCAGAGCAGGCAAGATCAGACTGGCAAAGACCAGATATACCCCTACAAGCTGCACTGAAGCAGTAATTGTGACGGCAAACACAAGATAGAAAAGTAAACGGTTGTCTTTTGACACAATGTATTTGCGCAACAGAAGTACCGCTGCATACAGTACTGCAACCAGAATCAGCTCTACATATTCGACCCACAGGATCTGACCAATAAGAATCACCTTGAGATGCTCACCACCCTGTGGATGATTGGCCAGCAACAACAGGCTGGCACTGGATGCAATGACAAAAGTTGCACCGATGACTGCTTCCTGTATATCCGGCCACATCTTCTCTGCCCAATACAGCATTACGGCACCAGTTAGTGCTGCGCAGACAGCTGCTAGCTGTACTTCCCAGCCTTCATGAACCCCTGCAGTGAAAGCGATAATGACACCCAGTCCGGCAATTTGTGCTATTGCCAGATCGATAAATATTATCCCGCGTGCCAGCACTTCCCGGCCAAGTGGCACATGCGTGGAAAGCACCAGCAGGCCAGCTAGCAATGCCGGCAATATAATCTCGATTTCCGCGCTACTCATTGCCGTCACCATGCGCTTTCAGTAGTCGCCTGATTATGTCTTCATACCAGCTATAAAGATCTTCAGCCTCGGCTGTACCGCCAACTGTTGATGGTAGCAGTACAACGGGGGCGCCGGATTTCCTGGAGAACCATTCGATGGCTTTGGACTCCTGATACTGGGAATGGATTATCACCAGATCCGTCAATCCCTGCGTGCGGTTGAGTAAATCTGCCAGGTAGCGACTCCCGGGCGGAATTCCCGGCTTAGGTTCCAGCGACGCCACTTCCTTCAACTCCAGCCAGTCCTGCAGGTATACCCAGCTGCGATGATAGACCACCACTGGCATACCCTGAAGTGGAGCTGCCTTAGTTTTCCAGCTACCAATAGCTTCCTGCCAGCGAATATTGAACGCGACCAGATTGTTACGGTAGACATCTGCATTGGCGCTATCGAGTTGCATCAGACGTTCTATAATCGCCGCTGCTGCAGGAAGCATATTACGTGGGTCAGTCTGCAGGTGTGGATTGCCGGCTGCATGTACATCACCTTCACTACGATCGAGGTTGGCTGGCTTATCTTTAAGTTGTATTGTGCTGGCAATCATCAAGTGGCCAGCTTGCCCTGCAAGAATACGCTTGTTGCTGCCTTTTCTGAGTAATACCGGCAACCAGCCTGTCTCCAGACCTGCTCCGGTGCAAACCAGCAAGTCTGCACGCCGGACCTTTGAGATCAGGCTGGGACGGGCCTGCACATAGTGTGGATCCTGACCTGGCCGAGACCCCACATCTACCTTGACCTTATCCCCGGCCAGTTCACTAACCAGAGCACCCCACTCAGGTTCGCAGGCAAACACCCGCAACGCCGCTGTAGCGGGTAATGGCAGGATTAGAATGGCTATCAACCCTGGTAACGTAAAATAACGTAACATCCTCTTTCCCTCAGTAGTTATGTGCAGCATGGGCACCCAGGCCCAGGATAAACTGTAGTATCCACTGATCATCGACAACCGAAGATGATTCATCAAGGTTGTACTGCAGGCGGAAACGACTGAATTCAGAATTTGACCAATCCGTCATCAGACTGAAACGCTGCGGCCTGTGACCTTCATTATCAAGCCCTGCCTCCTTTATCAGTCGTTCATCAGATCCGGTTGCTGAACTATCAAGAGCGTCATATCGCATGCCAATGCGCCAGCGCGGGATGAACTGATATACGGCCTGCGCATACCAGCCGGACTGATCTCCGTGGTAACTGCCTGATTCCTCACCAGCCGCCAACATGCCATCATCATTACGTCGATAATATTCATATTGCAACTGCAGATTCCGTTGCCGTCGATTTCCATTGGGTGCCCACTTCCAGACAAAGTCGACACCCCATGTCTTACTGTCACCGCTAAATGCAGCTGGCACATGCCCATCTTCGTGATCATGCCCGTGCCCGGAAGAATAGCGGTCTGCGGGCTCTGTATCCAGATATGAGACGCCTGCCAACCAGCTATTACTGTCCCCAATGTCTCCACCCGCTTTGGCAAACAGCGTGTAGGCGCCGAAGCTATTGCCCGTTTCTACTGATAAGGGGAATCGCGAACCGCGGAAGAGTTCAGACCCGAATGACAGGTAGAGGTCCGTCGGTGCCAACCAGCTAAGTTGTATGCCATCATCGATCAGCTGGTAGCCAAACAGGCCACGATAAACCAGTGGCGCATCAACGAAATCCCACTGGTGCTCATGCTGTGAATTTAAGTAACCAATATCAGAGAAAAAACGCCCGCCTCTTACCGTGAGGCCGTAGTCAAGCCCAAGCGTCTCAAAGAATGCCTCTTCGATTTCGACTTCTGTTTCTCCATCATGGATCCCGAAGGCCAGTGTAAAGCGTCCATAAAACTTGTCATCAGCATTGGCGCTAATGACCAGTTCACTATGTCCGAGCCCGAAGCCGCGTTCACCAGGCCCGGCTTCACTTCCTAACATGAAACCAGGTAACTCATAACCCTCAGGGTCCTGATTGTAATGACTATAACTGCCATTGAGGATCAGGCTGATGTCTGGGTTAAATGAATTCGCTTTTGATGGCTCAGCCGATGGTGTGGCTGTAACAGGTGACCTGGATGCTTTCTGTTTGCTTGCCTGTTCGCTAGCTTGCAGGCGTTTTTCCAGCGCTTCTAGCTTACTATTATACTCCAGCTTGAGTTGTTCAAGCTGCTGCCGTAGTTGTTCGATTTCCTGATCACCTGCCCAGGCTGGATTTGTTACATATACCAGCGTTAAAGCAAGCACGGAAAGAATAAAATGTTTCATCGCCGCTGTCCTTCTCTCAAATCAAATGGGAGCAGTCCTTATGCTGGACTGGCAATACACAATCAGATGATTAGAAGGCGGGCGGGGCTCGGCTTGAGTATGATGAACGGCATAATTGAACTTCGATCTGGCATCTGGCCTCAAAAACGTGCGGGGCCGAAGGCAGTTCAGCTACCAGGCCAGCCTCAGTGCTGCCCAAGGTATTATTCTTGTCAAAGGATAGAAACTCAACGCAGCTCTTATCTGTAGCATGGAACGGGTGTTGTGATGCATGGGCGAGGGATAAAACGGAGGCGAGAACCAGCAGTAGACTCATCAAAACGATCAATCGAGGACTGGATGGAGAAATTTTCCTGCCTGAAAACATAATAAAAGATTATACCGACAAGTGAAAAATTGAAAGAAAAGTTTTCACTGTATACGATTACAAATCGCGAGGCCGAATTGTTAAGGCAACTTTTCCCTTTTCCTGAAACAAGTCATCCCAGTCATCAAGTTCGTATGTTAGATGTATGACACAGCAGGTTGGCATAGGACCTATATGTTCTTCTGCCAGGCCATTGGCAAGGTCTTCCATGCCCGGGTTATGCCCGACTAATGCAAGATTATAGATAGAATCCGGCTGTTCTGTAATGCAGGACAATAAATAATCGGTACTGGCACCGTACAAATCATGGCGGTACTCAATAATTTCCTCATCTATTTCTATCCCCTGTTTTAACAGGGACAGCGTCTGCCTGGCACGTTTTGCCTCACTGCACAGCACTCTATCGAATGCAACGGCGGCCTGGTTCAACGCCGCCCCGACACGTGGAGCATCACGCATCCCCCTTTTATTCAACGGCCGTTCGAAGTCAGAAAATGAAGGATCACTCCATGATGACTTGGCATGTCTGATCAAGGTAACGGTGCGCATAATTATTTCCATATGACGATCCTGGTTATATTTTTTGTTTCAGTTTTCCGATAAAGGTTAACTGAAGCGTACAGACAGCACATCTCAAAGCTCAGCATAACGAAAACAATCGATAGTATGATCATTCACCATACCTGTTGCCTGCATAAAGGCATAGCAGATTGTGGTTCCTACAAAACGAAATCCACGTGCTTTCAGGTCTTTGCTCATTGCATCTGATTCAACTGTATTTGCGGGAACCTCTGACATCGACTGCCACTGATTCTGTATCACATTGCCATCTGTGAACTGCCAGATATAGTTATCAAAACTACCAAACTCCTCCTGTACATCGAGAAAGAATCGAGCATTACTCACAGCCGATGTGACTTTGAGCCGATTGCGCACAATGCCCGGATCTAACAATAATTTTTCAATTTTCTTATCAGTGTATTTCACTACTCTACTGGGCTCGAAATGGTCAAAAACCTTGCGGTAGTGGTCTCTTTTTTTCAGAATAGTAATCCAGCTCAAGCCTGCCTGCGCACCTTCAAGGATAAGAAACTCAAACAGTTTCCTGTCATCATGTAATGGTACTCCCCATTCATCATCGTGGTAGACCCTTTCGATTTCTGAACCCGTGCACCATTCGCAACGTTTAATATCTTTCATCATTCACCCTTCGCTATTGCAGGCTTCTTCATATCAATATTAATACAGGATAAAAGCATATGGGTACCCGTATTTCTCTGTGCTAACATAGCACGATGTGTAAACGATTTTTCATACTTCTGCTTAGTTCCGCAATTTTTCTAACAAGCTCCTGCAACCAGGACAAGAACAGTCCCGAAGAGCAGATACGAAACATGGTTTCAGCCATGGAGACGGCTGTCGAACAACGATCACTTGACAGTGTAAAAAACCTGGTTGACAGTGAATACAGTGATGAATGGAACAGCAGCCGGCGCGCAGCCCTGCGGGCTCTTATGTTTTATTTCCAGGGGCACCAGTCTATCCATCTACTGACCCGCATTAACGACATAAAACTCAATGATGATGCAAGTGCCGCAAGAGTCATTGTCTATGTCGGTATGGCCGGGAGCCCGGTAGAAAAGTCAGAATCTCTGATTGATTTGAATGCTGATCTTTTTCGTTTTGATATTGAACTGAAAGCAGATGGCAATGACTGGCTGGTGAGCAGTGCCAGCTGGCAAAGAGCCAGAGCGGAAAATTTCGGGCTTTAAAAAAGCGAAAAAAACCGTTTTACGATTTACGTATTAAATGTTACGTAAAACCTAATACGTAAATCGTAATACATATCTCCTAAATCTGCCTCTGCCGCAGTGCTTCATAGCAACAAACACCCGCTGCAACAGACACATTTAAACTGTTGACCGAACCTTTCATTGGTATCGTCAGCAGCTCATCACAATGCTCTGCTACCAGACGCCGCATGCCTTTGCCTTCTGCCCCGAGCACCAACGCAAAGGGAACCGTAAAATCTGCCTGGTAGAGATTATTTTCTGCTTTGTCACTGGTACCGAACACCCACAGACTACAGTCTTCTTTCAGCTGCTGCAGGGTACGGGAAAGATTGGTTACCGTATAAACCGGTGTCGTCTCCATTGCACCACTGGCGGTTTTGTGAACAACTGAAGTCACCGGTGCAGAACGGTCTTTGGGTATAACAACCCCATCACCTCCGGCACTGTTGAGTGTGCGCACACAGGCACCGAGATTGTGCGGATCCTGGATCCCATCCAGTACCAGCAGCATCGCTGGATGATCTAATGCCTTAACATCCCACAGCAATTCGGCTTCGGCTCTAGCCGGCAGCACTTCACAGCGTGCGATAATGCCTTGATGGTTTTGATTTTCAGCCAGACGATCCAGTTTATCGCGTGATACTTCCTTCAGCGGCAGCCCTTGTTCGTTTACCGCTTGAAGAATTGGATCCAGCCGATTATTCCGGCGCCTCTCATTGACATAGATCTGACGTACACGGCCGGGGTTCAATGCCAACACCGCCGATACCGCATGGATACCCGTCAGGATTTCTTCAGCCATTAAGGGTTCCTGGCTTTTTTCCCATGCTTAGTCTGCTTCGGGTGCTTTTTACCCCCTTTATTTCGAGAGAGCGTTTTCCCCCGTTTTGCAGTACCGTGTTTATTGGTTCCTTTATTGGTTCCTTTATTAGGCTTTTTATTCATAAATTTTTCACGACCACTGACTGACTTTTTGCCAGACATGGATGCCGCAGAGGCTTCCTCACCGGCAAGCTCAAGATCAATCCTGCCTTCGTCGACATCGACACGCACTACCGTCACCTGCAGCCGATCACCCGGTCGATAAGTCTTGTGTGTCCGTTCTCCGGTAAGACGACTTTTAGCCGCATCAAACTGAAAATAATCATTGCCAAGTGCTGTAATGTGAATAAGTCCATCGATGTAAATTTCATCAAGCGTCACGAACAGTCCAAAGCCCGTAACCCCGCTAACGGTACCGGAGAACTCATCACCCACATGATCAACCATATATTCAGCCTTCAACCAGCGCATGACATCACGCGTGGCATCGTCCGCCCGGCGCTCTGTCATCGAGCAATGTTCGCCCAGTTCAACCAGTTCCAGCTCACTATAGGGTGACGCTTTTTTACGCAGTATGGCCTTAAGCGTACGATGGACCTGTAGATCGGGATAGCGACGGATGGGTGAAGTGAAGTGAGTGTAATGTGTAAAGCCAAGAGCAAAATGTCCGTCGCATGACGGCTCATAACGGGCCTGACTAAGAGAACGCAGGATCATTGGTTTGATCACCTCAGCATCTGGCCTTTGTGACATATCAGCCAGCAGACGTGAATAGTCCACCACATCAGGATCATCAGCGCCACCCAGACTCAATCCAATCTCAAACAGAAACTTACGTAAATTGTCCCGTTTCTCTTCAGTTGGCCCTTCATGCACGCGATAAAGGCCGGGGTAGTTGGCATCAGATATCGTTTTAGCGGCACAGACATTGGCGGCCAGCATAAACTCTTCAATCAACCGGTGCGCCTGATTTCGTATCTGCGGCACAATCGCCTCAATCTTGCGCTCATCATTAAAGATGACACGGGTCTCAGGCATATCAAGATCCATCGCGCCCTGTCGTTCACGCCACTGGTGTCGCAGCTGATACAGGTCATAAAGATTCTGCAGTGCTTCAAATACAGAGGAATATTCCTGTATCAGTTCAGGATCACCGTCCACCAGAATGGCAGCCACCTTGTCATAAGTCAATCGTGCCTGAGAGCGCATTACCGCATTGTCAAAACGCCAGTCAGAAATTTCCCCATCGTGGTCAATCTCCATGATACATACCATGCACAGACGATCGACATGCGGGTTTAACGAACACAGACCATTGGACAGCTTCTCCGGCAACATAGGTATCACCTGTTCAGGAAAATACACGGAATTGCCCCGCTTAACGGCTTCCTTATCGAGCGGCTGACCCTTTTTGACATAGGAGGCTACATCAGCAATGGCGACAGTTAACTGCCAGCCCGTTTCAGTCTTCCGGCTCAGTACGGCGTCATCAAAGTCACGTGCATCTTCACCATCGATGGTGACCAGCGGTTGGTCACGGAGATCCAGCCGCCCCTGCACCTGGTCTTCATGTACTTCGGTCGGCAGGCTTTTTACTCTAGTACTCACCTCATCAGGCCAGATGTAGGGGAGTTCGTATTTTCGGGTAGCAATCTCAATCTCCATCCCGGGTGCCATGTGTTCACCCAACACTTCGGAGATGTGTCCTACCGGTTGACTGTGCTTGTCAGGTTGCCGGTCAATCACTGCGACGACGATCTGCCCAGGTTTGGCATCCGCAGACTGTCCCTGTGGAATCAGTATGTCCTGCCCTATCCTCCGGTCATCGGGAATAACGTATCCAATGCCCGTATCCACATGGTAGTGACCCAGTACTGAATGATTGTTGCGTTGCAACACCTCAACAATACTGCCTTCCAGCTTGCCGCGGTGCCCTTCCATGGCTCGTACCATGACCTTATCGCCATGCAGAACCTGGCGCATTTCCTTCGCACTAAGAAAAACATCTTCTCCACCAGCTTCCGGAATAACAAAACCATAACCATCAGGATGACCCTGAATCAGGCCACAGGTCATTCCCATCTGCCGCGCCAGGCCATACATGTTTTTACGGTTCCGCAATAACTGGCCATCACGCACCATCGCCTTGAGACGACGGCGAATCGCTACTTTGCTGTCTTCATCTTCGATATTCAGCGCGCCGAGTATCTTCTTCAGCGACAACAGCTGACCGGCCTGCTCCAACAGTGCCAGAATTGCTTCACGACTGGGCACAGGGTTTTCATATTTTGCCGCTTCACGTTCTGCGAAGGGGTCTTCAGTATATTTTTTCGATTTCGTCATTGACATCAACTCATTCAATCGTCAGAATTCACGCGCTTAATGGATAGCATCCATGCCGAGGTGGCGGAATTGGTAGACGCGCTAGCTTCAGGTGCTAGTGGGCGCAAGCCCGTGGAGGTTCAAGTCCTCTCCTCGGTACCATTTATTACCATACGGCTTTCCAGCCTGCTGGTATTTTTCTCATCACCGCTACAATCCCCGTTCATTTAAAGCTGTAGGGTGGTTTGTTGGGGATAGCGCATAATTTGTGTCCAAAAAGGCAAACTGGCGCGATTATACATCACCCGTACATAAAAAAGCCTGCCATAAATGGCCTAACATGCATGCTAAGGGGTAAATTCTTCAGAAAACGTGCTCTGTCTTGAGCTGGATATCAGTTATAGTTGTTCTAACCAGAATCTGGTGACTCAGTCAGGAAATCTGCATGGAATCGCAAATGGTCCTCGATAAAGCTGGCAATAAAAAAGTAGCTATGGTCATAGCCTTTCTGCATGCGTAGTTGTATCGGATAACTTGCCTGATCCGCTGCTTGCATTAAATGTTGCGGCTTCAGTTGATCCACAAGGAAGTCATCACTATCCCCTTGATCAATTAAAATCGGTAGTTGAGAACCCACAGCCGATTGCTGGATAAGTGTACAACTGTCATAGGCTTGCCATGAATCTTTATCCGGACCCAGATAAGCCATAAAAGCTTTCTTCCCCCATAGAGAATCAACAGGATTAGTGATAGGACTAAAAGCTGAAATTGCTCGATAAGCCTGAGGATTTTTCAGCCCTATAGATAAAGCACCGTGCCCCCCCATGGAGTGACCACTAATTGAACGCGCTGTAGACACTGGAAAATTTTCCTCAATCAAACCCGGCAGTTCCTTAACAATGTAATCATACATCTGATAATGCGCTTTCCAAGGAGCCTGCGTCGCATTGACATAAAAGCCGGCACCCAGGCCCAGATCATAATCACCCTTTACATCATCGGCGACACCGTCGCCGCGTGGGCTGGTATCTGGAGCAACCAGCACAATTCCCAGCTCTGCAGCAACACGCTGTGCGCCTGCTTTTTGCATAAAGTTTTCATCGGTACAGGTTAATCCTGACAGCCAGTAAAGCACCGGTAAGCTTTCGCCACTCTCCACTTGCGGGGGGAGGTAAATTGAGAACGTCATGGTGCAGTCAGTGCTGGTGGAAAAATGGCTGCAGCGTTTGTAACAGCCACCAAACATTTTATTACTACCGATCAGTTGCAGGCTCATTTACAGACTTCCATACCGAATTAATGGAGGGTAATTAATAGTGGATAACGCTACGAATACTTTTACCTTCGTGCATCAAATCAAAGGCCTTGTTAATATCTTCCAGGCCCATCGTATGCGTAATAAAATCACTCAATTTGAATTCACCGTTCATATAACGTTCAACATACTCTGGTAATTCGCTGCGGCCTTTCACGCCACCAAAAGCCGTGCCTCGCCATACTCTGCCAGTTACCAGCTGAAATGGGCGAGTACAGATTTCTTCACCTGCACCCGCGACGCCAATAATCACCGATTCACCCCAGCCTTTATGGCAACATTCAAGAGCTGAGCGCATTAAGTCAACATTGCCGATACATTCAAAGGAGTAATCTACCCCGCCATCAGTAAGCTCAACAATATAATCCTGAATTGGCTGATCTATTTTTTTTGGGTTTATGCAATCGGTGGCACCCAACTGGGTTGCCA
Organism: Arenicellales bacterium; assembly: GCA_048550195.1. Classification (GTDB taxonomy): domain Bacteria; phylum Pseudomonadota; class Gammaproteobacteria; order BMS3Bbin11; family BMS3Bbin11; genus BMS3Bbin11. Next base: position 2,879 of record JBLYYR010000241.1, on the reverse strand, counting down.
GTGCAAATTTATCTTCATTTATATCAACGCCAAATATCCGTGAGGCTTTCGCCATCACTGCGCCAATAACAGCCGATAATCCTATACCGCCCAATCCAAATATGGCAACAGTATCGCCTTCCTTTACTTTCGCTGCATTGGTTACAGCCCCCATGCCCGTGGTAACACCACACCCTAACAGGCACACTTCTTTAAGATCTGCCTCGGGATTTATTTTAGCCAGTGATATTTCAGGTAATACAGTATATTCGCTGAATGTGGAGGTGCCCATATAATGAAAAATGGGCTCACCATTCTTATAAAAGCGTGTGGTGCCATCAGGCATTAGCCCCTCGCCCTGGGTACTGCGGATTTTCTGGCACAGGTTGGTTTTGCCGGACAAACAGAATTTACACTCGCCGCATTCGGGGGTGTACAGGGGAATCACATGATCACCAACCGCTACGGACGTAACACCCTCACCCAGCTTCTCAACAACCCCACCTCCTTCATGACCGAGTATGCAGGGGAACTTCCCCTCAGAGTCGGCACCTGACAGGGTATACGCATCTGTATGACAGACGCCAGTGGCTATAATTCGAACTAATACCTCGCCTTTTTGAGGAGGCATAACATCAACTTCTTCTATTGTTAATGGCTGATTTGGTCCCCAGGCTATCGCTGCCCGGGATTTAATGAAATTTGTAGTATCCAATGGTTAAAAGTCCTTATAAATTTGCCAAATGCTTATTTTATCCTGTCTCTGATTTTATCGGAGGCTTTCTGGATTGAACCACTGCTACCGGCCAGTCACCGATGTGATGTAAGCACAAAAATACTTGTTGGTAAAACGAAGTGAACCAGAACACACTAAACATAATACTATGGCAATGTGTATCATTGAGGCTTATTGTAACTGAACAGTTGTTTTGCAACACAAAAAGATAGCTGCTATCAATTTCATACACTGAGAGAAACATTCTTCCTTCAACTATTGCGAAACATATGGGGTTCGAGTTGGTGACGGTTGAGTAGCTTATAAAATTCGGTACGGTTGCGATGCGCCAGGCGTGCGGCCTGAGAGACGTTACCCTGGGTCATTTGCAGAATACGCACCAGATAGTTGCGTTCAAAATCACACTGAGCCCGGGCCAGGGGGACTACCTCACCGGTCTTGCCGCGCAGTGCAATCTGGATCAGGCTGGCGGAAATTACCGGCGTTACACACAATGCCACTACTTGCTCAACCACGTTAAGTAACTGGCGAATATTACCTGGCCAGGGTGCGGTCATCAGCACTTCTATGGCTTCCGGTGAGAATGAACGAGCCACACAGCTTTGTGCCCGCCCACATGCCAGCTGCAGAAAGTGACTGGCCAGTAAAGGGATGTCCTCACGCCGGTCACGCAGTGGTGGCATCTCCAACATCACGACGTTGAGCCGATAAAAGAGGTCTTCACGAAAATTGCCTGCTTTGATGGCTTCCTCCAGGTTGCTATGCGTGGCACAGACTATACGCACATCTACCGGAATACTGCTTGAACTACCCACTGGACGAACCCTGCCATCTTCCAGAACTCTGAGTAGTTTCGCCTGGAATTCCATGGGCATGTCACCAATCTCATCCAGGAACAAAGTGCCGCCACTGGCAGCTTCAAACAAACCGACTCGATTTTGGCTGGCCCCTGTGAAAGCGCCTTTTAAATGGCCAAACAACTCTGACTCCAGCAGAGCCTCAGGGATGGCGGCACAATTGACGGGCATGAAGGGTGCTGCATACCGTGGACTGGCGTTGTGTATGGCGCGTGCCAGCAGTTCCTTGCCGGTGCCACTGTCACTCTGGATAACAACACTCACATCGCTCTGGGCAATGCGCCAGGTGCGTGCCAACAGTTCACCCATGGCGGTACTTTGACTGATAATTTGGTGACGCCAGTCGTCGTTGCTATCTGTAAGCCGCTTATCTTTACTGGCACAGCCCAGGCTCAAAGCGGATTCTATCGTTTGTAATAACTCTTCACTGTCGAAGGGCTTGGTGAGATAGCTGAAAATCCCTATGCGCGTGGCATTTACCGCGTCAGGAATGGTGCCATGCGCAGTCAGCATAATAACTGGCAGGGAGGGAAATTGTTTATGTACTACTTCGAAAAGTGCAAGACCATCCATGTTCTCCATGCGTAAATCGGTGATGATGACATGGGGTTGCAGGGCGGTAAGTTTGCCAAGCGCCTGCTGGCCGCTGCTGGCAGTTTCTACCTGAAAACCGTTCGCTCTTAAGCGCAGGGACAACAGCTTTAGCAGACTGGGGTCATCATCGACCAGTAGAATTCTGCGCTGGTTCATTGGGGGCATTGTCGGTTGCAGCAGGGGTGATAATGGCTTGTTCCTTTTCATTGATATTCTCTTCGATATTCTTCAATTGCTCTAACTGGGATTCCAGGTCCGTCAGTTGTTTTAACAACAGTTCGGATACCACGCGCTCTTGCTTGAGCTGATGTCTCAACTGATGGATGAGTAGTTGCTGAGACTGAAGCTGTTCCAGCTGATCCTTTAGCATTACGGCCAGTTGACGTGCCTCCATGTTGATGTCGATTCTCTCTTCAAGCAAGTTCGTGAGCAGCTTCAGTGCTTTCTTACGGTCCTTTTCGGAGTAGCCCGGCTGGTTAAGCATCATAGCCAGCCGCAACTGATTGCAGCCATCAGGAGCCAGAGTCCAGGCTTCTGTGGTGGCGATCAGCTCCTGTTTGCGGCGTTCGCTTTTCATGCGCAAAACATTTTCATAGTAACCCAGCAGGTCACCGCACTCCGTAACAGCCAATGGACTGGTCATCACAAGTGGTGCCCGGGGGTGAAGGTCCGCGCAGCCAGTCAGGAGGAAGGCAGTGATGGCGCCTACAGTC
>JBLYYR010000240.1:0-8441 GCA_048550195.1 Arenicellales bacterium | reverse complement strand
TCGACGGGGTGCCGGTAGTTGCCAGTGTCATGGAAAACGCAAATACCGACAGCATGCGCAAAACAGTCGACCAGCTGCGCAGTAAGCTTGGCAGCGTTGTAGTTGTACTGGGTACAAGCAATGGTGATAAAGTGAGTTTTATTGCAGGCGTATCAGCTGACCTGACAGACCGTGTCCACGCAGGAAACCTGATTCGCTCCGTTGCAGAAATTGCCGGCGGGCGCGGAGGAGGAAGGCCGGACATGGCTCAGGCGGGCGCCAGCAATCCTGACAAACTAAATGATGCTATTTCTGCCGTTGAAAAACTTGTTGAAGCCCAGCTTCAATCCTGAAGTATATTTACACATATCAGATTCAGAACAATGCCAATTATCGTTGAAAAATATGGCGGAACATCTGTTGGCAGTATTGAGCGCATCAATGCTGTAGCCGAAAAAGTAGCTAAAAGTCATGCGGCTGGAGATCAGATGGTAATCGTTGTCTCCGCAATGAGTGGCGAGACCAACCGTTTGCTTGAAATGGCAAAGGAAATTAATCCCCACTTGCCTGCCAGAGAAGCAGATGTGCTGGTTTCTACCGGGGAACAGGTGACCATCGCTCTATTATGTATGGCTTTGATAAAATGTGGCCATCAGGCGCGCTCCTACACCGGTGGTCAGGTTAGAATTGAAACGGATACATCTCACGGTCGGGCACGCATACAGAATATTGATGACAGCCGCATTAGAAGAGACCTGAATGATGGCAAAATCATCGTAGTGGCTGGTTTTCAGGGTGTGGATAATGATGGAAATATTACCACTCTTGGACGTGGCGGCTCAGATACCTCTGCAGTGGCACTGGCTGCGGCTCTAAAGGCAGATGAGTGTCGTATTTATACCGATGTTGACGGGGTGTACACGGCTGACCCGCGCATTGTTCCAGAAGCACGTAGAATGGATGAAGTTACCTTCGAGGAAATGCTTGAGCTGTCCAGCCTGGGCGCAAAAGTATTACAGATTCGTTCGGTTGAATTTGCCGGAAAATATAAAGTACCGCTACGGGTGATGAGTTCATTTGAGGACGGGCCGGGTACATTGATCAGCTATGAGGTGGAAAGACATATGGAAAGGGCAGTTATTGCAGGTATTGCACACAATGCGGACGAGGCTAAGCTGACCATCACAGGTGTGCCTGATCACCCGGGTGTCGCCCATACAATACTGGGGCGGATTGCAAAACAGGAAATCAATGTCGATATGATCATCCAGAATGTTGCAGCGGATGAAACAACAGATTTCACTTTTACCGTTCCCAGAGCAGATTATGAGAATGCAAAAACCATATTGGAAAAGGTTTCATCAGAGCTTGGTGCCAGAGGGGTCACCGGGGATAGCAGCATAGCCAAGGTATCCATCGTCGGGATGGGTATGCGTTCTCACACAGGTGTTGCTGACCTGATGTTTGCGACATTAGCTGCAGAAGGTATCAATATTCGAATGATCTCCACATCGGAGATCAAAGTTTCAGTTATTATTGATGACAAGTACACAGAACTGGCTGTCCGTGCATTACATAAAGCCTTTGAACTTGATCAAAAACAGTAATAAAACTGGTTTTTTCGAAAATATTGATTATCTTTACTACGGCGCAATAGCTTTACGGATGAGCCGCAATGGCTAAATATAATAATCAAGGAGATGAGCAGTGCTTATATTAACAAGACGTACAGGTGAGACATTAAATATCGGAGACCGCATCCAGGTAACCGTTCTGGGGATTAAAGGTAATCAGGTGCGTATAGGAATTGATGCACCAAAAGATGTCGCGGTTCACCGCGAAGAAATCTACGAAAAAATCAAACATGAAGACTTTGTAGATGGAGACTGACAGTCGGCCATAGAGTCTGTTAGAATCCGGCTTCAAATTTCTTCGGAGAGGTGGCCGAGCGGCTGAAGGCGCTCCCCTGCTAAGGGAGTATAGGCTTTAAATCCTATCGAGGGTTCGAATCCCTCCCTCTCCGCCATATCATAAAAAAGCCACCCAAACGGGTGGCTTTTTTTATGATATGGGGTAATGGAATGGGTTTACATGTGGCGGTGTATCCATAAGCATAAAATCTGCAATAGAACCTAATTATTTTTCAGGAAATTTGAATTGTTCACAAAAGCTAGAGAATTTTGTTGCCACCCTGAAATGTACAACATTCTACTCGAGTTACATTAAGAAACACTTCTAACTAATTGATATAATGGTTTTATTACAGTTTGATTAAAATATAGGCAATTTAAAGTAATGTCTAAGGCTTGTTATCTTCTGGGTGAATTATTGAGTGATATACACAAACTTATCCACAACTTCTGTGGAAAAGTTTTAGCCGAAAATATTGTAAAAAACACGTTAAAAATGGTTGATTCATGACCTTACAACCCTGATAATACGCAACCTCAAAGCGCCCGTAGCTCAGCTGGATAGAGTACCTGGCTACGAACCAGGCGGTCGGGCGTTCGAATCGCTCCGGGCGCGCCAAACAATATCAGTAAAAACAAGCGGTTATCGGGTTTCCCGGTAGCCGCTTTGCGTTTAAGCATAACCAGTGCCGGACTTTTGCCGGACTTTTCAGCACACACGCTATTGACTGCCTCATTAAGCTCCTCCAGTTCAGGGGCAGAGTAGTGCGTCGTTATGTCGCCATTCTTGTGACCAAGTAGCACTTTCCGTGTTTCCATCGGCACACCTGCAGCCCTCAGTCGTCGACCGAAGGTGTGCTTCAGATCGTGAACCCGAACCTGACGCAGTCCCACCGAAACTCTGGCACGCTTCCATGCGCTGTTATTAATGGCCTGTACAGCGTGCATCTTGAACGTAAATACATGCTCAGGGTGCACATCCCGCAACTCATCAATGACGGACATTGCAACACGGTTTAGAACGACCAGTCGGTCTTCCTTGTTCTTGACCCGGTCGCCAGGGATGAGAAATACCGATGTATTTAATTCCGGCACTTCAACTTCCCAGTCCCATCTGAGCTGACAGACCTCCTGTTCCCGGCATCCCGTATTGACCTTAAACAGGCACATGCGGGACAAGTGATCCGGGAGTGCCCTGAACAACATTCGCTGTTCATCCCACGATAGCGGGTTGGGCTTGCGGGCATCAGTCAACGGGAGCATCTGTATCAGTGGCGGTGTATCGAGCCAGGTAAGGCCGTTATCATCCCGCCAGAGTCTCGCAGACGGGTTCAGGATACGCCTGACAACACTGAGAGCGAGATTGATGGTCTTGTTTTTTCTACCCTGTTTTCTTCGGTCCTCAATAAAGGTCTGAAGTGTTCCCAGATGGACACTCTGTAATGGCAGGTCTCCGATATACGGATCCAGTTGGCGAATATGCATGGCATAGTCGCTGATACTGGCAAGGTGCATACTTTCCTCAAGGAAGCGTGTTGCTGCCTGTCGGAAGGTTCGGGCCGGACGGACACCAAACACCCTGGCCTGCCGAATTTCCTCAATCCGGCGTGCCAGGATCAGTTCCGCCGTTTTGAGGTTGCTTGTTCCAGTGCTTTCGTGAATCTTCTGGCCGAGTACTTGTTTCTCGATGTGCCAGATACCGCCCCGATTCCGGAGCCCTGGGCTTCGTTTGCATCCCATAATTTATTACCTCTTGGTTGAGAGGTGGGACGCCCGTTGCTGGATATATACTGATCCACCCAGGCGTCAATTTCAAGTCTGTCGAAGGCGATACCCTGTTTACCGACCGGTATTTCAACAAGATACGGACGGACCTCCGCGTTAAAACGGTTCCTGTCCATACCCAGATAGAACGGTGCATCCCTGAGCCGGATTAATCGTGGGGTAATTGGATTTGTTACTCCAGGTTGTTGCATGGAAACCTGCGCTTTATAGGGTTTGGTCGTTTGGGGATATTAACAGCCGCAGTCTTGATAAATGAGCTCGAAAGCACACCCAAAACGGTAACCTTTCGAACACGATAATAGTGCAAACCAATGGCAAGCTCATGTTTCCACATTCACTCTTTGGAGATCACAACTAATAGAATATATGAAAAACTCAAACATGGCGGGCAGGGCATGAGTAATACAATCATCCGCGCTACCCGACGTGACCGGTACGTCACGATCGAACAACATGTGATAGAGGATGCTCGTCTGTCCTGGGCAGCCAGAGGGCTACTTGCTTATCTGTTGTCAAAACCGGATGACTGGAAAGTGCTGGTCAAAACAATACCGACTGATACTAAAGAGAGTGGTAGTAATAGTGGGGAAAATAATTGCCCCGAGATTATTTGTTGGGTGCCTGAAGACTTGCATGTAAAAGCCAGGGACATAGTCGCCCATCTCGATCCCACAGCTGCACAAATCGTGATCGATGAATGGGCTGGTAATCTAGCCGCTGGTCGAATTGAGAAATCGCCACTTGGTTTTCTGCGTGTACTGGTCAAGCGGTTTGAGTCAGGGCAGTTCAGGGTGCAATGTGCAGAGGTGGTTGCAGAAGTGAGGGAACAGGAAGAAGCAAATTCATCCCAATTCAGAGATTCTGGTGAGTAACCACTACCGAGTTGTCATGCAGACAGGCCGACCGATTTAAATGTGTATCTCACTCATTTCTCATTGCGGACATTCGAGTTTTGACAGTGTAGGTCGGTAGTCGAGACGTTGCGGATGATTCTAAGAACCTGAGAAATCTTTAGCATTCTCAATAGCAGACGATTTTATGTTGAATGAAATTGTCTCAAGTCGGACACTAGCAGAAGTAAAAGGGATTCTGGTGATTGATTTCCATGTATAAATAACAGACGATATAGATTGAAAGGATAAGGGTTGGCATCGGCCCATAACAGACAATGGTGATTTTAAAATAAGGTTCTTTATCCAGTTACAACTGGTAATTTGTCATCAGTACATAGGCATATACCTTTTAACTATACTTTTTAGCGTATTCTTTCGGGGTAACAGAATAGAGGTGATAACCATCAGAGGAAGAGTATAGAATGCCGATTACACTGAGCCAGGCGATCACACTCCTTAAGCACGGCGAGCCTCTGACATGGGCGTTGTCTGGACCGTATAAAGCTGGATCTATTCAATTGGGTGCGGCTGGCCAACGCCGACTATTTAATTTCCTTGTTGAGAATGACCTTGATGCGGTTACATATGCCGATGAAAGTATATTCGAGGGTTTAACAGCGGCATGGGAAGATGAGACGGCTGATCCTGCGAGCACAGAACAAGCAGTAGCATCTGAAACGGCGTCGGGGCCATGGCGGTTATCACATATTTCAGCAAGCGGATTTGGAGGTCTAAACACACCCGACGGTCCAGCATTCGAACTTGATGTTGGTGGAGAAAACTGGTGCATTGAAGGCTATAACGGGTCTGGAAAAACATCGTTGTCGAGCCTCATTCTGTGGACACTTACTGGGTACCGCAATCGCGAGCAGGATGGCCCTGTAAAGGATGGCGGACGAAGCGAAGTTGTGACAGATCCAGCAGGGAACAAGATCGGGATGTGGCCACCGTTGGTAACATACCCATTTGATCCAGCCGAATTGAACAAGGTCGCGCAAGTGACAGCGTGTCTGACATTTACCGATCCGGCAGGTGACATTGTGACCGCGAAGCGAACGATTTCGAGCCCCACCAATGGAGAGCCGACAACTGTCGTAGATATTGACTCGCGTCTTACAGCATCACCAGAATTGATAGAAACGGGATTGTTGATGCCCGCCCGAATTTCACATATTGGCTTTGGTAATAAGAGCCAAAATTTGTATGCCGCCCTAAAGATGCTGACGGGCTTAGATCAGTTGTCGGGGGTCGCAGCTGGTGCGGCCGCACTGGGCCATGCAAGCAAAAAATTTCTCAAATACGCCAAGAACCACGGTGCCGAAGCCCTTGAGCGTGATTTCTCAAACAATGTCGAAAGTGCGCGCGAGCTGGCAACGGATACCTCTATTGATCTGACGAAGAACTATATGCTCGATGAGGACAAGCTCATTGAGGCGCTGACAGAACTTGAAAAAGACGCCTCCTCAAAAGCGGGCGCGGCGCTTGATATTCTGAAAACAGAAATTTCTGTGGACATTGATGTAAAGGACGCAAAAGATCGTGATCGCCTGAATGATGCGGTCAATACAGCGAGAGTTTATGTTGGGGAAGGCACAAAGGGCGTTCCACTTTTCAAGTCATGGGTAGCATTAAAAAATGCAAGAGATGATAGCTTTTCAAGCATTGACGACGCGCTGAACGAGGCGGTCATCGCTCTAGCGAAAGCACTTGAATGGCATGCCAAACAGGAAAGTGATAATAAACTCAGGCTAAAAGCCCTCGCATCAAAATTCTTTGTCACGGAAGATTTACTTGGTAAGGCAGCAAGCTGCCCACTCTGTGAGACGAAGCTCACATCCGAGGATCAGCTTACTTTGGCCAATGAGCTGGCGGCTTTGAAAAGCGAGGCCACAAACGCAGAACGTACAATTGCCGACGCCTGTGGCGACATTAAAAAAAAACTTATGGCACATGTGCCGGATTATCTTAAGCCGCATTTGAAAGACCTCGCTGCAATGGGTCCGGCGCAAGCATTTTCCAAAGCAATCAAGGCGAAATTCAGCGAATCTCCACCTTACAGTGATATCTTGACGGGCATTGGCAAGTTCGTCGCCACATATGCAGTGGACCAAGCAATAAAGCTGCCGGCATTTACACATGACGCTAAGATATACGACGCGAACGACATCGCTTCAGTGCAAGAGCTTCAGGACTGTATGATCAACCTCGACAGGGTGTCCGCTCTGTCGACATGGTGGTTCTCAAATAGTGACCGATTTTCATCAGCTTGGGACAACCTGGTTGGTATTGCCAACGCAGATAACGAATGGCCAGCTAATTCACTTGAAGGAAAATTACAAACACTGGAAAACGCCATTGCGGGATCTGACCCTCTGGATAAAATTGCAAAGCATTTGGCAAAAGCAAAGAAAGCGGCTGAAGATTGGCAAGCCATAAATGATATCCAGAAGGTGCGTGAAGCAATTGCAGAGGCAGTGAAACCTCTAAAGGATTTGTAAAAACTAGTTGACTGCGAAACCCACCGAACCATTGTGACATTGTCTGATCGCGTTTCTGCCATTCTGGATGAAATCCGGCTAAAAGATCGATTTTCCTTTAAGAACACGGCGATGTCGAAGAAGACCGTCAACGTGGAGGGCAGCTTCGCAGACGGCATGAAAATTGATGCCGCGCTCGTGGCGAATTCATCATGGCTTCGGGCATTGCTATGGGCGTTCATTTTCGCTCTGCGGGAACAGACAATTGCGGATTCAGGTGTGAATGGTTTTCCGCTCATGGTTTTGGATGACCCGCAGACATCTTTTGATCCGAAGAACAAGCGAAAATGGGCAGCCAAGATCGTTGGGGATGCTAATGCCGATGAAAGCAATGCCAACGGAATACAGCTTTTTTTAGTTACACATGAACGCCAATTCTACGACATCATCTGCGAGACAAGCGAACTGGTTGGGCAGAAAGGGATGATGGCGGGTCCGACCTCATCTTCAAAAGTGGCTCATATAGTTAACGGGACTTTTTTGAATCGTCAGTTTGATAAAGCGGACAAGGATAAGGAAGATGAAGAGGGCTATAAATACGTGCAACAGGTGCGTGTTTACTGCGAAGACTTGCTAAAAATAATGTTACGGCCAGAGTCTTATGAAATTACCGGAAAAACACTGGGTAAGCTCTGCGAGCATCTAAGTACGCTTCGTGCCGACCATGTCGACCCCTTTAACCGGAGAGTATTCGAGAAACTTCTCAAATCTCTCGACGACAATGTTGTGAAAAATATAATTAATGAAAGCCACCACACCTATGATGGTACGATTGGTTTCGCCCAAGCTGAGGAAGTTCAAGAATACTGGAAAATTAAACTGCATTCCGCTTTCATCAATGCATTTCGACTGGCGGCTGACTTCGATGCCTATGGAGGTGTTTCGCGGCTTTTTGCTTGGCAGGACAATGTAGCGAAATTTCCAGACGGGCATAGTGACAAAATTAAGGAGCTGGACTTTACATCAACCGGAGTTGCTGCAGCGGCGACATCGGATGGACGTGTCGGCGACGGACAAATTGAAATTGTGGAGTGGCCCAACGTAAAACCTATTACCCTTTTCAATCACAGTGCTTACATATTAAATGCCGGGACTCTAGACCCAGTTGCCGATATTGGCGATATCATCCTTGTTCAAAACTTTGGGGAGACACGCCCTCGAGACCTTGTGGTCGTAGCATTTGGTGACAAACTTTATGCACGCCGATTGAATGAAAGTGAAGATCATTCCGATGTTGTTCTCCTTACCGGCCAATCAACAGATCCCTATGCTTTGCTTGAACCTGTAATTGCTTTGAAAGACAAAATCGAGAGTAATATAATTGTTGGCACTATTTT
>JBLYYR010000239.1:0-3432 GCA_048550195.1 Arenicellales bacterium | reverse complement strand
AGAGAAGACAATTGATTGAGATCCTCGAAATTCTCGACAAGGCGGGTGTTTTCATCAGCCTGTTCGCCGTGTTGTTGATTGTCGTTGGTTTTGTCAGAGCTGCGTGGCGATACGCTCACCGGTATGGTGACACGACGCTTAAAGACAATTTTAACCAGTTCAAGATCGAGCTCGGAAGTATCCTGTTACTGGGGCTGGAAATACTGGTGCTCGCCGATGTGGTAGAAACTATCGCGGTCACGCCAACCTTCGAGTCGCTGGCCGTGGCAGAAACAGCATAGCAGCGCGGGCGATTGATGTGAGAAGGATAAACAACATTCACCGACGTCAGTCAGTATGATTTAACAGGCATTCAGTCACCTCACCAATTGCCTCATGTATTCACGCGGGCTCACGCCAGCGATCTGACGGAAGCTGCGGGTAAAATTGGTGGGGTCCGCATAGCTGAGCTGACTGGAGATGTCAGCGATTTTCATGTCTGTGTTCTGCATCAGTTCAATTGCTGTCTCAAAACGTACGGCGGTAAGTAATTCTCTATAGGTCAGGCCCTTACTAGCCAGTTGGCGTTGCAGTGTACGTGTACTTTGACCAGTTATTGCTGCTGCGAGTTCGAGAGGAGGGGCTTTATCTCGTAAATAGCTACGCAGAACCAGCTTAAGGGCACCAATATAGTCACAAGGGGCTTTTATTCTTGAGTAGAAGATTGAGTTTTCAAACAAATTTTTATCCGGTTGCAGCGGATTACCCAGTAAGCTATTGCTGAGTGTGATGAAGCAGACAGGCTGCCCTGTAATAAATTGGGTATTCGGGAAGTATTCATGAATCTTCACTGAGGGATTTTTAATTGAACCCAGACCGATCTCTGTTGGATTCCAATGCTTACCATGGAACAAACGAATAGCAGCAATCGCAGCCATCAGACCATACCACTGAAAATGCACATAGGCTGGGTGTTCGCGTCCGTAACTGGTTTGATAATACAACCGATGGGTATTCGTTTCCTTCGCTTCAAGCCATAAAGAGACTTGAGAAATTTCCGAGCTGGCGATTTTACAGAACTGAACAAGTGCCTGTTTCAGAGTAGGCAGTTGTAGAAGTCGTTTTGACATTCCCAGGTCTGCTGCATTAGCTCCTGATTTCAGGCCAACGTAGAATCCCATATCTTTAGTTCTTTCTCGTTCAGCAACATTGGCAATAAAGTTCCAGTAATTCTTGCTGGGAATAAAACAGTCCGGATCAATGATGGCTGCTACTGGAAGCTTTACACGGATCAGTTCCTTTTCAATTGGCACATTCTGCTGACGCAGGTAGTTAATAAACGGAAGGACTGTTGCCACTCGGTGCAGGGGGAATGAAGTCATCGATATAGCTTATGGCTCTAAGTATCGGCAGCGGGACAACATAGTATAGGCATAAAGAGTAGCAATATAAGTATAAAGAGTGGCGTGAAATGATCGGTAATCTTGTATTTAAGAGGATACTATACTTTTATTGAAAAAAATTAAAACAGGGAGAATGATAATGAAGGAGCGTGTAGGGGCATATACACTATCAATAGTGTGCATGGCATTTTTTTCAACCGGTGTAGTCGCAGCAGACTCCGTTGGTGAACCTGGCCGCAGCAACGACAAACCAAATCCACTGAAGAACGTCTACTTCGGTGAACAGCACTTGCACACGCGTAACTCCCCTGACGCCTTCGCAGTTGGCACACGTGGTAGCTGGGAAGATGCCTACAACTGGGCATTGGGTAAAGAGGTGAAACTCTCTACCACCGGTGAGATGATAAAGAAGCAGACGCCGTATGATTTTGTCGCCATCACCGATCATGCCGAGTATTTCGGTATGATGCCTCGGCTCATTGACCCGAAAGACCCGCTTTCAAAGTCTGATTTCGCCAAAAAGTTACAGGATCCGAAGGCTGACATGAATGACCCATCTTCTGCGGTGAGCATCATCCTTGGATCGATCCTGACCAGTACTCCTATGCCGGAGTATGTAAAACCAGAAATGCTCCAGGACAACTGGGTGAAATACGTCAAGGTTGCGAATAAGTTCAACGATCCGGGTAAATTCACAACTCTCCTCGCATTCGAGTGGACCTCGATTCCCAACGGCCGCAACATGCACCGCAATGTTTTCTGGCGTGGCGACACGGGTCCGAAAGCACCGTACTCTTCGTTTGATTCTTACTTCCCTGAGGATTTGTGGACTTACCAGGAAGTACAGCGTAATGCGGGGCTTGAAAATTTTGCTATCCCGCATAACAGCAATGTCTCTGACGGCTGGATGTTCTCGATGAACAAATTCCTCGGTGGGCCGATGGACGCTCGCTACGCAAAGCGCCAACAGCTAAACGAGCCATTGTTCGAGATGATTCAGACCAAGGGCAGCTCGGATACCCATCCGCTGCTTTCCCCCAACGATGAATTCGCCAACTTCGAGCTGTTTGGCAATATGATCAACGTCGGTATGCCCAGCCAGATTAAGCACGGCTTCGTTCGTCAGGGACTGGTTGATGGCATGATCCTCGAGGACAAGCTTGGCAGCAACCCGTTCAAGATGGGTATCGTTGCCGGTGCAGACAGCCATTCTGCTTATTCCAACAACGAAGAGTCTAATTTTCATGGCTCTCACGGGGCAACCGATGACACGCCGCAGAAACGCCTTAAGCCGGGGATGAGTCCGAGTGGTGAACCGGGCTCCGTCGTGGGGACTGCCGGGGCCACGGCTGTCTGGGCAGAGGAGAACACCCGTGCAGCGATCTTTGACGGCATGAAGAGCAAGGAAACATACGGTACTTCCGGTCCACTGATTCGGCTACGTTTTTTCGGTGGCTGGGGTTACTCGAAGGATCTGGTTAAAGATAAAGACTTCGTCAAAAAGGCCTATGCTGGTGGCGTACCCATGGGTGGCGATCTGCCAAAGATAGCATCCAGTGCACCGACATTTGCCGTATGGGCGCTTAAAGACCCTGAGAGCGGCAACCTCGACCGTATCCAGATAATCAAAGGCTTTATAAACAAGTGGGGCCGGGCAGATGAAAAGATCTATGATGTCGCGCTTTCCGATGACCGCAAGGCCGACTCGAAGACTGGCAAGATACCGCCAGTGGGTAATACTGTAGATATTAAGAAGGCCACCTATACCAACGACATCGGTGACAGCCAGCTGAGTGCAGTGTGGACCGACCCGGATTTCGATGTAAAACAAAAGGCGGTCTATTACGTGCGCACGCTGGAGATTCCGACACCGCGCTGGTCGACCTACGACGCAGCCAGAAATAACCTGCCGTTGTCAAAAGATGTGCCGGCTACCATTCAGGAACGTGCCTGGTCATCGCCGATCTGGTACACACCTGAAGCAATGAAGGTGGTTAAGAAATAAGTAAACACTCCGTCATTGCGAGCGAAGCGCGGCAATCTCCTGGGT
>JBLYYR010000238.1:0-56950 GCA_048550195.1 Arenicellales bacterium | reverse complement strand
TGAAGTTTATTGTCAGCCTGATTGCCCCGATTGCGATGGATGAAGGTCTGCGATTTGCAGTTCGAGAAGGTGGCCGTACTGTTGGCGCCGGTGTTGTCTCAAAGATTATTGAGTGATCATGGAAAACCAGAAAATCAGAATCAAGCTCAAGGCTTTCGATCATCGTATGATCGATCGCTCCGCATCTGAAATTGTTGATACGGCAAAACGTACCGGCGCCATTGTAAAAGGCCCTATACCACTGCCAACAAGGATTGAGCGTTTTACATTGTTGAGCTCACCCCATGTTAACAAAAAAGCACGGGACCAATATGAAATCCGTACGCACAAGCGCATTATGGATATTGTTGACCCGACTGAAAAAACTGTCGATGCATTGATGAAGCTGGATCTTGCAGCGGGCGTTGATGTCGAAATCAAGCTTAGCTAAGTTTGAAGCGTACGTAGGGAGTTAATGAAATGGCAATTGGACTAGTAGGGCGAAAAGTTGGTATGACCCGTGTATTTGGTAGCGGTGGTGAATCTAGCCCTGTTACTGTGCTGGAAGTTACGCCAAATCGTATAACTCAGGTCAGAAATAACGAAACAGATGGATATACGGCGGTGCAAATGACAGTGGGCAGTCGTCGTCCCGGCCGGGTAAGTAAAGCTATGGCGGGTCATTTTGCCAAAGCGGGTGTTGAGCCAGGCCGTAGGAGTGCAGAATTCGCTGCAACAGATGAGCAGATAGGTGAATTGGCAGCTGGTTCTGAAGTGGGTGTGGCAATATTTAATGAAGTTAAATATGTTGATGTAACCGCTACCAGCAAGGGTAAAGGATTTGCTGGTGGCATGAAGCGCCACGGATTTAAAGGTGGTCGAGCCACTCATGGTTGTTCTATCTCACATCGTGCACACGGTTCTACTGGCCAAAACCAGTCACCAGGTAAAGTTTTCAAAGGTAAGAAGATGGCAGGCCACATGGGTAATGTAACAAAAACCCAGCAGAATCTTGAAGTTGTTCGTGTTGATGAAGAGCGAAATGTGATTCTGGTAAAAGGTTCAGTGCCTGGCTCTAAAGGTGGCGACGTAATGATACGTCCTGCTACTAAGAAGTCATAAGTAAACATTAAGCAGGCTTAGAGGAAATAACGGTGCAAGTTTCAGTATTGAAAAGCGATGGTGCAGATAGCGGTAAGAAGCTGGATCTGGCAGATGCCACATTCGATGCAGGCTATAATCAAGCATTGGTTCATCAGGTGGTGACGGCCTATTTGGCAGGTGCACGTAGTGGTACTCGTGCACAGAAGAATCGCTCAGCAGTAGCTGGTGGTGGAGCAAAACCTTTCAATCAGAAAGGAACCGGTCGTGCGCGTGCTGGCACCATACGCAGCCCTTTATGGCGCGGTGGCGGAAAGATTTTTCCAGCCTGCAATGCTGACTTCTCACAGAAATTAAACAAGAAGATGTACAAAGCAGGTATGCGGTCTATCGTATCTGAATTACTGCGTACAGAAAGAATGACCATTGTTGATTCGATGGATGTAGCTGAAATCAAAACCAAAGCATTTGCTGCGCAACTAAAAGCATTAGGCAAGGCCGACGTGCTGATTGTAAGCGAAACACCATCAGAAGCCCTGATTCTTAGTGCGCGTAATATCCGTAATGTTGAAATTACTGATCTGACCGGTTTGAACCCGTACAGTCTGCTTCAGCATACAGACATCATTATTACTGCTGATGCAGCTAGCAAACTCGAGGAGCTGCTGGTATGAGTGATTCCGCACTGTATAACGTGATTCTGGCGCCTCATGTGTCGGAAAAGAGTACTAAGCTGGCCGAGAGTGCCAGACAGATAGTTTTTAAAGTATCTATTGATGCTTCCAAACCACAGATTCGTCGCGCAATAGAAAAGCTGTTTTCTGTTGAAGTGGAATCAGTCAAGGTAGTGCGTCAGAAAGGGAAGAAGAAGAATTTTGGTCGTATCCCCGGAAAACGTAAGGACTGGAAAAAGGCCTATATCAGATTGAAAGAAGGCCAGGATATTGACTTTCTGGCGGATGCTGGATAAGACCGGCTTAGGATAAATAGAAATGGCACTTATCAAATCAAAACCAACGTCACCTGGACGCCGTGGGCAGGTCAGAGTAAAAACTGAAGGACTGCACAAAGGCAAACCATTTGCCGGACTGGTAGAAAAAAAGAATTCGATCAATGGTCGCAATAATGCTGGGCGTATCACCGTAAGGCATCGCGGTGGCGGACACAAACGTCATTATCGTGTAATTGATTTCAAGCGTAACAAAGATGGCATACCTGCCAAGATTGAGCGCATTGAGTATGACCCGAACCGTAGTTCACATATTGCACTGGCTTTATATGCAGATGGTGAGCGGCGTTACATCATTGCACCAAAAGGCCTGAAGGCGGGTGACAGCATTCTGTCTGGTGCAGAAGCACCGATAGCAGCCGGCAACGCACTGACCTTACGTGATATTCCGGTTGGTACCAGTGTGCATTGTGTTGAGCTGAAACCGTTGAAAGGTGCTCAGATCGGTCGTGCTGCAGGCAGTGTTATCCAGTATGTAGGTCGTGATGGAGATTATGCCCAGCTTCGTCTGCGTTCAGGCGAGATGCGCAAGGTGCATCTGGAATGCCGCGCTACGATTGGTGAAGTGGGTAACTCAGAACATTCATTACGTAAACTTGGTAAAGCCGGTGCAACACGCTGGCGCGGTATTCGTCCTACGGTCCGTGGTGTAGCGATGAACCCGGTTGATCATCCACATGGTGGTGGTGAAGGGCGTACCTCTGGTGGCCGTCACCCGGTTTCACCCTGGGGTGTGCCTACCAAGGGTTACCGTACACGTAATAACAAGCGTACAGATAATATGATTATCCGTCGACGTAAGAAGTAAGCAGGAGTAAGTTTTATGCCGCGTTCAATTAAGAAAGGTCCATTCGTTGATCATCACCTGATGGCCAAGGCCGATAAGGCGATCAGCGAAAAGAGCCGCAAACCGATCAAGACCTGGTCCAGGCGTTCAATGATTATGCCTGAATTTGTTGGTTTGACAATTGCTGTCCATAACGGACGTCAACACGTGCCCGTCCTTGTTTCAGAAAATATGGTGGGGCATAAGCTGGGTGAGTTTGCGGCAACGCGCACCTATCGTGGCCACATGGCAGACAAGAAAGTTAAACGATGAAAGTTAACCGAAACACGGTGTCACAGTAATGGAAACGCAAGCTGTATTGAAATATGTAAGAACCTCACCGCAGAAACTGCGTCTGGTCGCTGATCAGATCCGTGGTATGCGGGTTGAGCGTGCGCTGGAAATTCTTGAGTACAGTACCAAGTCCGGTGCTGTCACAATCAAGAAGGTCCTTAATTCTGCAATAGCCAATGCAGAGCATAATGATGGCGCCGATATTGATGAGCTGGTTGTTACTACTGCCTTTATTGATGGCGGTCCAACTTTGAAACGTATACGCGCACGTGCCAAGGGCCGTGCTGCGAAAATTCTCAAACGAACCAGTCACATCACCATTAAGGTGGGTGAAAAGCAGGGGAGTAAGTAATGGGCCAGAAAGTCCAACCAATTGGTTTCAGGCTTGGCATTGTCAAGGACTGGACAGCGAAATGGTACGGCAACAAACGGCAGTACGCGGAATATCTGACTACCGATATGAAGGTTCGTGCATTTCTTGATAAGCGCCTGGCCAATGCTGCAATCAGCAAAGTGGTCATAGAGCGTCCTTCTCAAAATATGAATATTACCTTGCATACAGCTCGTCCCGGGATTGTCATCGGAAAGAAGGGTGAAGATATTGACCGCCTGCGTAAGGATCTGGGCAAAATGGTCGGCATGCCGGTACAGATTGCTGTAGAAGAAATTCGCAAGCCGGAAATGGACGCAAAACTGGTGGCTGAAAATATTGCTCAGCAACTGGAAAAACGCGTTATGTTCAGGCGAGCAATGAAACGATCTATGCAGAATACGATGCGTCTCGGTGCTGAAGGCGTCAAGATTATGATTGCTGGTCGTTTGAATGGCGCCGAGATAGCGCGTACTGAATGGGTCAGAGATGGCAGGGTTCCATTGCACACACTGCGTGCGGATATTGATTATGGAACGGCTGAAGCGTTAACGACATACGGGATTATTGGTATCAAGGTATGGATCTTCAAGGGTGAAGTCCGTGATGCTGATGAAGGTGACAGCAATGTCAAGGCTGCGACCGGGGCTTGATGGAGAGATAGAATTATGCTGCAACCCAAGAGAACAAAATTTCGCAAGATGCACAAAGGCCGTAACCGCGGTCTGGCATCTCGTGGCAACAAGGTAAGTTTTGGTGAATACGGCCTTAAAACAGTTGAACGTGGTCGTATCACAGCAAGGCAGATCGAATCCGCACGTCGTGCATTGACGCGTCATATCAAGCGTGGTGGTCGAGTATGGATACGCGTGTTTCCAGACAAGCCTATATCCAAGAAGCCACTTGAAGTCAGAATGGGAAAGGGTAAAGGTAATCCGGAATACTGGGTTTCTCTAGTTAAACCTGGCCATGTCCTGTACGAAATGGAAGGCGTAACTGAAGAGATAGCACGCGAAGCATTTCGTCTGGCAGGGGCCAAGTTGCCGGTGAAAACTGTATTTGTTTCAAGGCAGGTGGGCTAATGAAAGTAAATGATATAAGGGCACTTGACAGCAAAGGGCTGCAGTCAAAGCTCGACGAGCTACTTGAGCAGAAGTTTACATTACGTATGCAGATTGCGACGGGTCAGCAGGGTAACCATGCTGCGCTTCGTGATGCAAAGCGTTCTATCGCACGTGTAAAAACGATCATGAATGAACAAGTGAATGAAAAAGCAAGAGGCAAGGCATGAGCGAACAGGAAAAAGTTGCACGTTCAATCAGTGGTGTAGTTATCAGCAACAAAATGGATAAAACCGTTACGGTACTTGTAGAGCGCCTGGAGAAACATGCCCTGTACAAAAAGTACATTCGTAAATCCACCAAGCTTCATGCACACGATGAGTCAAACGAATGCAATGAAGGGGATACGGTACAGATTGAAGAATGTCGTCCACTGTCTAAAAGCAAAAGCTGGCGTGTAATCGAAGTAGTTAGTCGGGCAAGTTGAGCTGACTAAACGGGTTTATGACAGAAATATACACAATGAAACGGAATAAAATTACTAGGAGTTCAGGGCAATGATCCAGATGCAAAGTGTACTTGATGTCGCTGATAACAGCGGTGCAAGGAAGGTTATGTGCATCAAGGTACTTGGCGGGTCCAAGCGTCGTTACGCCGGTATTGGTGATGTCATAAAGATCAGCATCAAGGAAGCAATTCCAAATGGTCGAGTGAAAAAAGGTGATGTTTATAATGCTGTCATCGTTCGTACCAAAAAAGGTGTGCGTAGAAATGATGGCTCATCGATCCGTTTTGATGGCAATGCGGCTGTTTTATTGAATACCCAGCTGCAGCCGGTTGGCACACGTATCTTTGGTCCGGTGACTCGTGAATTGCGCACCACGCAGTTCATGAAGATTATTTCACTGGCACCTGAAGTTCTTTAAAGGTTAGGGACTAATGAATAAGATCAAAAAAGGTGACGATGTTATCGTTATCACAGGTAAGGACAAGGGCAAGCGCGGCAATGTTTTGCGTGTGCAGGATAATGGACGGGTCATGGTAGATGGAATTAACATCGTAAAGAAACATGTGCGCCCAAATCCACAGGCAGGTGAAACTGGCGGCATAGTAGAGCAGGAAGCGGCACTGGATATTTCTAATATCTCATTGTATGACGCTGCTTCGGGCAAGGCCTCACGGGTTGGCATCAAGGTTCTTGAAGATGGCAAGAAAGTCAGAGTTTATAAAACATCTGGCGAAATGGTCGACGTATAAATAGCAGGATACCGACATGGTACGTTTGGAAAAATACTATAAAGAAACAATTGCTCCGGCATTAAAGGAAGAACTAGCCCTTGATAATGCCATGCAGATCCCAAGGATCACCAAGATCACACTTAATATGGGTGTTGGTGAAGCGGTAGCAAACAAGAAAGTAATGGAGTTTGCTGTCAAAGACATGGAGCTGATCAGCGGTCAGAAGCCAGTTGTGACTTATGCACGTAAGTCAATCGCCGGATTCAAGATACGTGATGGTTGGCCGATAGGCTGTAAAGTAACCTTGCGCAGGGAGCGTATGTATGAGTTCCTGGACAGGCTGGTGAACATCGCCATCCCCCGTATTCGTGATTTTCGCGGCATGCCTGCAAAATCATTCGACGGACGCGGCAACTACTCAATGGGTCTGAAAGAACAAATTGTATTTCCGGAAATTGACTATGAAAAAGTTGATACTGTTCGCGGACTGGATATTACAATTACTACCAGTGCGGCCAATGATGACCAGGCGCGCGCTTTGTTGAAAGGATTTAATTTCCCGATTAAGGCTAATACACAGGTTAAAAGTTAACTATGGCTAAGAAATCAATGATTGCACGCGAGAAACGTCGCAAGGACGCAGCAAACAGGCTGCACGCAAAGCGTACCGCGTTAAAGGCGACGATTGTAGACCCGGAAGTTTCAGCTGAAGATGCAATGGCTGCAATGTATGCTCTGCAGAAATTACCGCGTGATTCAAGCAGGTCACGCCAGCGTAATCGTTGTGGTATGACCGGTAGACCACACGGTTTCTATCGCAAGTTTGGACTTTCACGCAATAAGCTGCGTGAAGTTGTAAACCGTGGCGAAGCCCCAGGTGTAGTCAGAGCCAGTTGGTGATTTACACAAGACATTTCAGAATCAAACGACACTGAGAAGATACGAACATGAGTATGAGTGACCCAATTGCCGATATGTTGACACGTATTCGCAATGCCCATCATGCCGAGATGACGACAGTTTCCATGCCGACATCCGGTACCAAAAAGGCAATTGCTGAAGTATTAAAGGCAGAAGGCTATATAAAGTCAATTTCTGAAGGGAAAGACGATAATGGCTTCCCGTCGTTAAAGTTGACACTTAAATATTATCAGGGCAGTCCTGTAATAGAAATGATTAAACGTGTTAGCAAACCCGGGTGCCGTGTGTACACAGGTAAAGATGATATTCCTACCGTCAAAAAAGGGCTGGGTATCACCATTGTATCAACATCGAAAGGTATCATGACCGATCGCAGCGCCCGCAAAGCAGGCGTTGGTGGCGAAGTGATCTGTTACGTCGCTTAACATAGGTGCATCATGTCACGAATAGCTAAAAATCCCGTTTCATTGCCAGGTGGTATTGAAGTAGCAATCAGCGATACAACGATTGTTGCGAAAGGTCCAAATGGTGAGTTGTCCATGTATAAACATCCTCTGGTAACGGTAAACCAGGAAGATGGCGTGCTGAAAGTTGCCGCAAATGATGATTCCACAACAGCCATTGCGATGTCAGGCACTACCCGTGCGTTGCTATCAAACCTGGTTACCGGAGTCAGCAAAGGTTTTGAAAAGAAGCTAACCATCATTGGTGTGGGTTATCGTGCACAGGTGCAGGGAAAGAACCTGAATCTGAGCCTGGGTTTTTCACACCCGGTTGTGTATGCGATACCGGATGGAATTACTATTGAAGCGCCCAGCCAGACAGAGCTTGTCATAAAGGGTGCTGATAAACAGAAGGTAGGCCAGGTGGCAGCAGAAATTCGCCATTATCGGCCACCCGAGCCATACAAAGGCAAAGGTGTTCGCTATACCGATGAGTACGTCGTTCGTAAACAGGCGAAAAAGAAATAAAGATAGGTCATAGAAATGAGTAAAAAATCAGCACGTATGCGTCGAGCCACGAAAAGTCGATCAAAGATCGACCGACTGGGTGCAGACAGATTGAGTATTCACCGTACCTCACAGCATATCTACGCACAGGTAGTACAGGCGGAGACAGGCAAGATACTTGCGAGTGCTTCAACTGTTGAAGCTGAACTGCGTAAAGAGCTAGGAAATGGTGGAAATATAGAAGCGGCTTCAGCTGTTGGCAAACGAATCGCTGAAAAAGCTGTAGAAGCAGGAATCAAGAGCGTAGCATTTGATCGCTCCGGTTTCAGATACCACGGACGCGTAAAGGCACTGGCCGACGCAGCTCGTGAAAATGGATTGGAATTTTAGGAGTCGATTATGGCTGCACGCCGTATGCAAAACGATAAGCGCGATAATTTCATAGAGAAGCTGGTAAGTGTCCGTCGCGTAGCAAAAGTAGTAAAAGGTGGCCGTATTTTCGGTTTCTCGGCACTGGTTGTTGTCGGTGATGGAAATGGCAAAGTGGGTATGGGACGTGGCAAGGCCCGTGAAGTACCGGTTGCTGTACAGAAAGCACTGGAAGAAGCACGAAAATCAATGGTAAACATTGCTCTTGATGATGGCACTCTTTTCTATAAGGTTGAATCCATACATGCAGCTTCTAAAGTGGTTATGCGTCCGGGTTCAGAGGGTACAGGCATCATTGCTGGTGGTAGTATGCGCGCAGTCTTTGAAGCAGCTGGCGTAAGAAATGTGCTGGCTAAATGTATCGGCTCAACAAACCCGGTAAACGTTGTAAGAGCAACCATGAAGGGACTGCAGAATATCAGTAGCCCGGCACAGATTGCTGCCAAGCGTGGCCTGAAAGTTGAAGAATTGCGCGACTGATTGATACTGGAGCATCATTATGGCTGACAAGAAAATGCTAAAAGTTAAGCTCGTCAAGAGTATGTACGGTCGTGGTAAGAAACACATGGCCTGTGTAAAAGGTCTTGGTCTGCGTCGCATGCACCATTCCGTTGAGGTAGAAGATACCCCGGCTGTTCGCGGCATGATCAACAAAGTCAATTATCTGCTTGAATGGGAACAGGTGTAATCATGTATTTGAATACTATCAAGCCGGCTGCCGGTTCAAATAAGGCACCGAAACGTGTCGGTCGCGGCATTGGTTCCGGATGGGGCAAAACATCTGCACGCGGCCATAAAGGTCAGAAGGCAAGATCCGGCGGCTATCACAAGGTTGGTTTTGAGGGAGGCCAGATGCCATTGCAACGTCGTCTGCCAAAACGGGGTTTTCGCTCTGCTATGCAGCTGACGACGGCCGAAATCCGTACCCATGAACTGGCCAAAGTTAACGAAGATATAATTGACCTCGCCGCATTACGTAATGCAGGCTTGATACATACTCGTATCCTTCGCGCCAAAGTCATGCTTTCAGGGCCCATCGAAAAAGCCGTGACGCTAAAAGGCATTGCTGTGACTAAAGGTGCAAGAGAAGCGATTGAGAAAGCTGGTGGTAAAGTAGAGTAATGGCAAAGCGTGGTACACCAGCAGCCAGCAGTACCGGTGGGCTGACCGAGCTTAAACAGCGAATTTTCTTTGTTATTGGTGCGCTGATAATATTTCGTCTGGGCGCTCACATACCAGTTCCCGGCATTAATGCCGAAGCACTGGCAACATTGTTTGCTCAAACAAAGGGCTCAATTGTTGATGTGTTTAATATGTTTTCAGGTGGCGCATTGAGTCGCCTGTCATTGTTTGCCCTGGGTGTGATGCCATATATCTCATCCTCTATTATTATGCAGATGATGACTTCGGTTATTCCGACACTGGAACAGCTAAAGAAGGAAGGCGAAAGTGGTCGTCGCAAGATTACGCAATACACCCGTTATGGCACAGTAGTACTGGCTACGTTCCAGGCACTGGGTATCGCCATCGCAATGGAAAGCCAGACAGCGGGCGGTTTGAACATTGTTATTGCAGCAGGGCTGGGTTTCAAGATAACAACGGTGGTTACACTGGTCGCTGGAACTATGTTTCTGGTTTGGCTGGGTGAACAGATGACTGAAAGAGGGATCGGTAACGGTATCTCCTTAATAATATTTGCCGGTATCGTAGCAGGACTGCCATCAGCACTGGGTGGAACCATGGAACTGGCACGGACAGGAACATTTTCACCAATTGGCGTGTTATTACTGCTGGTTGGCGCATTAGCAATAACCGGCTTTGTTGTCTTTATGGAACGTGGCCAGAGAAGGGTTACGATTAACTACGCACAACGTCAGCGTGGTAGAAAAATGTATGCCGGGCAAAGCAGTTATTTGCCCTTGAAGGTAAATATGGCAGGCGTCATTCCACCTATTTTCGCTTCAAGTATCATACTTTTTCCAGCCAGTCTTGGTAGCTGGTTCGGGCAGGCTGAAGGAATGCGTTGGTTAAGAGACCTGTCGACTGCATTGTCACCGGGTCAGCCTTTGTATGTAATGCTATATGCTGCGTTAATTATATTCTTCTGCTTCTTCTATACGGCGATGATTTTTAATCCGAAGGAAACAGCGGATAACCTGAAGAAATCAGGTGCATTTGTACCCGGGATTCGTCCTGGTGAACAAACAGCAAATTATATTGATGGGGTAGTATCCAGACTAACTCTGGTTGGTGCCGCCTATATTACCTTTGTTTGTCTGGTGCCTGAGTTTCTGATTGTTAAATGGAATGTGCCATTTTATTTTGGTGGTACATCATTGCTGATTATCGTAGTAGTAATTATGGATTTCATCTCGCAGATTCAGTCTCATCTGATGTCACGTCAGTATGAAAGTCTGCTGAAAAAGACAAACCTGTCCGGTAGCGGATTGGGTTTAGGAAGTTGAGGTAAAGGAAAATGAAAGTACAGGCATCAGTAAAGAAGCGTTGCAGAGATTGCAAAATCGTTATTCGTAAAAGAGTTGTACGCGTAATCTGTAAAGACCCGCGCCATAAACAGCGCCAGGGTTAAAGTTATACAAAAGCCGAAAAAGCTATCAACATTATTGTTAATGGCCCAGTCAGACGTTTGTATAGTAAACAATTGATTGATTTTGTGCGTAAAGAACAGTATCCTTACGCGCTTTTCAATTTTGCACTAATTCCATAGCGGAGAGCCTTCGATGGCACGTATAGCAGGTATAAATTTACCAAATTACAAGCATGTTGTGATTGGATTGACTTCCATTTACGGCATAGGCAACACACGTTCACGCAAGATTTGCGAGGCGGCAGGTGTGAAACCGGATACAAAGTGCAGTGATTTAAGTGATGCTGATGCAGAGCAGTTGCGTATTGAGGTCGGAAAATTTGATGTGGAAGGTGACCTTCGCCGTGAAACGACAATGAACATCAAACGTCTTATGGATATGGGTTCATACCGTGGTATACGGCACCGTCGCGGACTTCCTGTGCGGGGTCAGCGTACCAAAACTAATGCACGCACACGTAAAGGCCCAACCAGGGCAATTCGTAGATAAGAACATCTATAAATACAGCACACAGAGTTAAATTATGGCTAAACCAGCATCAAGTTCAAAAGGCAAAAAGCGTGTAAAAAAGAATGTCTCAGAAGGCATTGCTCACATTCATGCAACCTTTAACAACACAATAATCACCATTACAGACAGGCAGGGTAATGCCCTGTGCTGGAAAACTGCAGGTGGTTCAGGTTTTAGAGGTTCAAGAAAGAGTACTCCTTTTGCTGCACAGGTCGCAGCTGAGCATGCTGGAAAAGATGCTAGAGACATGGGTGTCAGGCACCTGGAAGTTCGTGTCAAAGGCCCTGGGCCCGGCCGTGACTCGGCCATACGTGCACTCAATTCTGTAGGATTCGAGATCAGTAATATTTCGGATGTTACACCTATCCCTCATAATGGTTGCCGCCCGTCAAAACGGCGCCGCGTCTAATCATCCGGAGATTTAACTGTGGCAAGATATATAGGATCAGTCTGTCGTTTGTGCCGTCGTGAAGGTGGCAAACTTTATCTCAAAGGCGAGCGATGCTTTACAGACAAATGTGCGGTTGAGAAACGTGCATACCCGCCAGGACAACATGGACAGCGACGTACGCGTGTCTCGGATTATGGTCTCCAATTAAGGGAAAAGCAGAAGTTGCGCCGCATTTATGGTGTGATGGAAAAGCAGTTTCTTGATTACTATAAAGAAGCCGACCGTATAAAAGGTTCTACTGGTGATAATCTTCTGAAACTGCTGGAAGGCCGTCTTGATAATGTAATATATCGCATGGGATTTGGCGCATCTAGAGCGGAATCACGCCAACTGCTGCGTCATAACTGCATACTGGTAAATGGCAGGCGTCTTAATATCCCTTCTTACCAGGTACGCCCGAGTGACGAAATCACTGTTACTGAATCAGCTAAACAGCAGATTCGTGTCACAGCAGCACTTGAAGCAGCTGAGCAGCGCGGTGTTGCCGACTGGCTTGATGTTGACTTTAAGGCAATGAAAGGTGTTTATCGAGTTACCCCGGACCGCAGTGACCTACCAGGTGAGATTGACGAGTCTCTCGTTATCGCACTGTACTCGAAGTAATCAGAGTAGTAACACAAGTATCAGCCCATACAAGAGGGAAAGGAATGTCAGATTCAGTAATAGATTTTCTGAAACCACGTTTTGTTGATGTCACAAAAATTGATGACAATCACGCACGCGTAACTATCGAACCGCTGGAACGCGGGTTCGGCTTTACACTGGGTACAGCCGTGCGTCGCATCCTGCTGTCATCCATTACCGGTTATGCAATCTCAGAAGTAAAAATTACCGGCGTTGATCATGAATATGACAGCATCGAAGGTGTGCAGGAAGATGTACTGGAAATACTGATGAATCTCAAGAGTGTAGCGCTTTCGCTCGAAGGTAGAGAGAGTGCAAAACTCCACATAAAGAAAAAAGGCCCCGGTGAATTAACGGCAGGTGATCTTGCTGCAGAGCATGATGTAATGATCGCCAACCCTGAACTTGTTATTGCCCATATCAACAAAAAAGTTGAATTGGAGATGGAACTTGATGTTACCCAGGGCAGAGGCTATCACACGGCCGTTTCACGCAAGAATGATGAAGATACTACCAGTATTGGTGTAATCAAGCTTGATGCATCATACAGTCCAGTGCGCCAGGTATCATACGATGTAGAATCCGCTCGTGTAGAGCAGCGTACAGATCTGGATAAGCTAATCTTTACACTTGAAACAAACGGTACGATTGATCCTGAACAATCAATTCGCATGGCCGCAACCATTCTTTATGAACAGATTTCAGTGTTTGTTGATCTGAAAGTCAAAGAACCAGAGCCAGAAGAGCCGGAAGAGCCACCGATAGATCCGATCTTGCTGCGCCCGGTCGATGACCTGGAACTGACTGTCCGATCTGCAAATTGCCTGAAGGCCGAAAATATATTTTACATTGGTGATCTGGTTCAGCGAGATGAAAGTGAACTTCTGAAGACGCCGAATTTAGGTAAAAAATCATTAACAGAGATAAAGGATGTTCTGGCACAGAATGGGCTTTCTCTTGGTACCAAACTTGAAGTATGGCCACCCGCTTCGCTGATTCAAAGCAGTGATGAAGAAACGGCTACAGGATTGTAGAGGTTACACAAATGCGACATCGTAAAAGTGGAAGAAAGTTGAATATGACCAGCGCTCATCGCAAGGCCATGTTCAAAAATATGACAGTTTCTCTTCTTCGTCATGAAGAAATCCGCACCACCTTGCCTAAAGCAAAAGAGCTGCGCCGCCATGCAGAGCCTTTGATTACACTCGGCAAGACTTCAACCGTAGCTAACCGTAGGCTGGCATTCTCACGCCTGCGTGATCGTCAGATGGTAAGCAAGTTGTTCGACGACCTTGGGGTACATTATAAAGATCGTCCAGGTGGCTATCTGCGTATCCTGAAATGCGGTTACCGTCCAGGTGATAAAGCCCCTATGGCTATTGTACAGATGATCACGCGCGAAAAAGCTGATACAGAGAGTAATGAAGCATCAGAAGATTAGCCGCTATTTACAGTATTACCTGGAAAGGCCGTGCATTATGCATGGTCTTTTTTTTGGCCATCGTAAGAAATTATGCATAACAATCGAAAATATAATTCTTCTTGTTGACAGTTGCATCGGATGTGAATACTCTCAACCAATAGCACTATAAAATGTACGGGCACCTCTATTTGTTGCGTGAAGAACAAAATGTAATGAATTAATACTGCACTACGTTAAGAATCTATGTAATAGCTAGCTATACTGTACGTTTTTTGCCCTGGTGTGAAAGAATCTGGATTTACAATCTGACATGCCCAGGGTAGTAGAGGTGCCCATATGGATATACTGGATATACCTAAAAGGTAGAAAGGAGAAAATAGATGATCACATATGACGATCTGAATACTCAGAATGATTCAATCACAGAACTCTCCAACGTGTTGCTGTATCTGTTCAAAGAGCGCTCTATGTGCGATACAGGGGCCTGCTGTGAACTTTTCCACCGTTATGTGGACAAGGTACATGAACATATCGACCTGGTGGACAAGAACCTGTATAGCGATTTACTGAATGACCATGACGCAGACGTGCGTAACCTGGTGAAAAATTTTATGTCAGGTTCTCAGGAGATTAAGAAGATTATTCGTAGCTATACAAGGCAGTGGTGTCCGCACAAACGCCCTGATGAACTGCTGATAGGTGATCATGAGCGTTTTCTGAGGGAAACTGAAGATATGTTCAATATGGTACTGCAGCGTATTCAGGATGAAACCGAGAAACTCTACCCACTGATCAGAAAAACAAGTGGAGACCTGGAAACAGCGGCCTGAAAATAATGAAAAGCACCAAACATTGGTGATAGTTACATTTTCACGGTTACTTAATTTCCGGGCTCAATGGCTTGATTGCCCTGCTTACTGATTTTGGCCACGACGGACTGTACGTAGGGCAGTTACATGCGGTTATCGCTGCTGCCTTGCCTGAAACAAAGGTTGTTGACCTTTGCCATACGCTACCCTCGCATGATATTCGTGCGGGCGCTTATCTTCTTCCTGCCTATTCAGCTTTTTTACCACCGGCAAGTATCATCGTCTGTGTTGTCGACCCTGGTGTCGGCAGTGAAAGGCCCCATGCAGCCTGCGAAGCCAATGGTCATTGGTATATAGGCCCGGATAATGGTCTTTTTGATGTACTCGAGCAACATACGCGTAGATTCAGAAAATATCATTTTCAGTGGCCGGGTGAGGTAAGTTCCAGTTTTCATGCCCGTGATGTCTATACCCCTGCCGCCTGCCTGCTTGCAGAATCCAGTGAAGTGGAAGTTCTGCAGGCACATCGCTTAGAGACTAAAACACTCAGGTTCAAACCTGATTTAAATGAAATCATCTATATAGATCACTTTGGCAATGCCATAACCGGTTGTCGATACTCAAGTTTATCAATGAAAGCAAATATTCAAATTAAGGGCCAGTCTGTGCCCTGGGCGCGGACATTTTCAGAAGTCGAGCAGGGGGGCTGTTTCTGGTATGAGAATGCTAATGGCCTGCTTGAGATAGCAGCCAATCAGGGGAGCGCCAGAGATGTTCTGGGACTAGAATTAGGTGATTTATTTACCCTGGCCTGAAGTTTTGATTTTCTAGACGAAAGACGAAAGATGAAAAACCGATTATGATTCTGACAGTCTTTAGTCTTCAGTCCTTAGTTTTTTTTACCCGTTCAAGCAATGATTTCAAATAAACCCCCGTATAGGATTCACTGGTCTCACATATCTGTTCCGGTGTGCCAGAAGCAATAATTTTTCCGCCACCGCCCCCCCCTTCGGGGCCAAGATCGACAACCCAGTCAGCGGTTTTGATGACGTCGAGGTTATGCTCTATCACGATGATGGTATTTCCCTGGTCGCGCAGTCGATGCAGGACAGTTAATAACAGCTCAATGTCCTGAAAATGCAGGCCGGTTGTGGGTTCGTCCAGGATGTACAGTGTTTTTCCTGTGCCGCGCTTGGACAGCTCGCGCGACAGCTTAATGCGCTGCGCTTCACCACCTGAAAGTGTCGTTGCGCTCTGGCCGAGACAAATATAACCCAGCCCGACGTCCATCAGGGTATCGAGTTTGCGCTTGACCACCGGGATGGCCTGAAAAAAATCTGCCGCTTCCTCGATGCTCATTTGCAGGACTTCCTGAATAGATTTTCCTTTAAAGGTGATGTCCAGGGTCTCTCTGTTGTAACGCGCACCGCGGCAGCTGTCGCAGGGCACGTAGATGTCCGGCAGGAAGTGCATTTCAACTTTAATCAGACCATCGCCCTGACAGGCTTCGCAGCGCCCACCTCTGACATTGAACGAGAAACGGCCGGGTTTATAACCTCTGGCACGTGCTTCAGGAGTATTGGCGAACAGTTCCCGTATCGGCGTGAACAGGCCGGTGTAGGTGGCCGGGTTCGAGCGAGGCGTACGGCCAATCGGGCTTTGATCGATATCGATGACCTTATCAAAGTGTTCCAGACCCTCTATGGTGTCATACGGGGCGGGTTCAAGGTTGCTGCCGTTCAGATAAACCGCAACAGCAGGGTAGAGGGTATCATTGATCAGAGTGGATTTACCCGAACCGGATACACCGGTGATGCAGGTCAGCAGGCCGACCGGGACGGATGCAGAAATTTTACGCAGGTTGTTGCCACTGGCGCCTTTAATTATCAGCTGTTTTTTTCTGTCTGGCCTGGTTCTTGTAGCGGGGACGGCAATAGACAGCTCGCCTGACAGGTACTTTCCGGTCACCGATGCAGGATTGTTGAGGATATCCTCAGGCGTTCCCTCGGCGACAATGTGGCCGCCGTTTACGCCTGCACCGGGACCGAGATCCAGCACATGGTCGGCGCTGCGTATAGCTTCTTCATCGTGCTCGACGACAATTACCGTGTTGCCAAGGTCGCGCAACTGCACCAGTGTAGCCAGCAGACGGGAATTGTCGCGCTGGTGCAGGCCGATTGAGGGTTCATCCAGCACATACATTACACCGACCAGGGCCGAGCCAATTTGTGATGCCAGTCGGATACGCTGGGCTTCGCCACCGGACAGGGTTTCAGCCGAACGGCTTAATGAAAGATAGCCGAGGCCGACATTGGCCAGAAAACCCAGTCTTTCGGTGATCTCCTGGGTAATACGATGGGCAATTTCAGCCCGCGATCCTTCGAGTTTTAATTTCTTGAAGTAGTCGACCGTCAGATCGATGGGCAGTGCTGAGATGTCATGTATTGCCATATCGCCGATAAAAACATGACGTGCCTCTTCACGCAGACGACTGCCATGGCATTGCTCGCAGCTATGTACCGACAGGTAACGGGCCAGTTCATCACGTACCGCAGCTGAATCGGAGTCACGATAGCGTCGCTCCATGTTCGGAATGACGCCCTCAAAGGCATGGGTGCGGCTTTTTCCGTACATGCGTTTGAATGTGAAAGTAATCTTCTCCCTGCCGCTGCCATACAACAGTACCTTCTGTATCTTCTTCGGCAGTTTTTCAAATGGCGTGTCTATGCTGAAGCCGTAATGTTCTGACAGGGAATTAAGGAGGTTGAAATAGAAGCCGTTACGCCGGTCCCAGCCGGCTATGGCGCCGCCGGCCAGGCTTATAGATTTATCGCGAATTACCCGGTTGGGATCGAAAAGCTGGCGCACCCCCAGGCCATCGCAGCCGGGGCAGGCACCTGCCGGGTTATTGAACGAGAACAGGCGCGGTTCGAGCTCGGAAAGACTGTAACCACATTTCGGGCAGGCATAGCGGGCTGAAAAGACATGACTGCTTTCCTCGCCACCTTTGGGCTGCGTCAATACATGCACCAGGCCGTCGCTCAGTTCCAGAGCGGTTTCAAAGGATTCAGCCAGCCTCTGTTCAATCCCTTCACGCACTACCAGTCGATCAACCACTGCTTCTATAGTGTGCTTGTTGTTCTTTTTCAAGGCCTCGGCAAATTCAAGTTCTGTTACGACGCCGTCAATGCGCGCACGAATAAAACCGGAAGCGCGTAACTGATCAATAATCTGGCTATGTTCGCCTTTTCGTTCCTGAACAACCGGTGCCAATAACAGCAAACGGTCATCCATAGCCATTACCTGATCGACCATCTGGCTGACAGTCTGGGCCTTCAGCGGCAGATCATGGGTAGGGCAACGTGGCTCACCGATGCGCGCAAACAGCAAACGCAGGTAGTCGTGAATCTCGGTTACCGTGCCGACCGTTGAGCGAGGGTTATGCGAGGTGGATTTCTGCTCAATACTGATGGCAGGCGACAGGCCTTCTATGTGATCCACATCCGGTTTTTCCATCAGCGAGAGAAATTGCCGCGCATAGGCTGACAATGACTCAACATAGCGACGTTGGCCTTCCGCATAGATCGTGTCAAAGGCCAGCGACGACTTTCCCGAGCCGGAAAGGCCGGTAATGACTATGAGTTTATTGCGTGGCAGATCCAGTGAAATATTCGCCAGATTATGCATGCGTGCGCCGCGGATGCTGATGTATTTCATTTTTGAATTATTGCTCTTTAGGGATTGATTGTTGAACCGCAAAGACGCAATGGCCGTTAGGGGTTAAAAAACAATTACATGGATTATATTGGTTTTTTAGCGCTATAGCGCCTTTGCGGTTCAGATAGTGTGGTATTTATTTTTCGTGATGAATATGTAACGTGATCAGAGTAAAATATCCGCTTTTGAATTCATTAAACGTTAGCACGAGTATTTCAAGCAGGTCATGCAGAAACAAGGCAGAATCAAGTACCCGATGACATCACTGGAGCGGCGTGCAGTCAGTGCGCTGGCGGGTGTCTTCGGCCTGCGCATGCTAGGGCTGTTCATAATCCTGCCAGTGTTCGCGCTATATGCCGAGGAACTGCAGGGCAATACAGCCTTTCTGACCGGTGTGGCGATTGGCGCGTATGGTCTTACGCAGGCGGTCTTTCAGATTCCTTTTGGTCTGATGTCAGATAAATTCGGCCGCAAGCGGGTGATCGCGGCCGGGCTGCTGATATTTGCCATCGGCAGTGTGGTGGCGGCCATGGCAGACTCCATCACCGGCGTCATTATTGGTCGGGCGCTGCAGGGCACCGGTGCTATTGCAGCAGCGGTTATCGCTCTCGCTTCTGACCTCACACGTGAAGAACAGCGTACCAAGGCAATGGCTATCATCGGCATGACGATTGGTTTTTCCTTCTTTGTTGCCTTGATACTAGGGCCGGTGCTGGATCGAAGCCTCGGTGTGCCCGGAATATTCTGGCTGACCGCTGTACTTGCCATCGTTGCCATCTTCATTGTTTACAAGGCCGTTCCCACACCTGTCGCCAGCCATGTACCGTTGGGTGGCGAGACCAGCCTGAAAAAACAATTTTCAGCCATTCTTAAAGATGTACATCTGCTGCGCCTGGATTACGGGATATTCAATTTACACCTGGTGCTGATGGCTTTTTTTGTAGCTGTTCCCTTTACCCTGGTTGAATCTCTCGGTATTCAGCGTGAATCACACTGGAGTGTTTACCTGCCCGTGGTCTTGCTGTCTGTTTTTTTGATGGCACCGCTGGTCATGATGACCACCCGAAAAAAACGTATCCCGAAAATTTTTCTGGTTGGAATCGCCCTGCTGCTGGTGGGTGAGCTGATGTTTGCTTTTGGAGTCCAGTCGGCAACCTGGTTTCTTTCTGGAATGGTTATCTGGTTCACCGGCTTTAATCTCCTGGAATCACTGATGCCCTCGCTGGTTTCACGTCTTGCCCCGGTGCAGAATAAGGGGGCGGCAATTGGCGTCTATAACAGTGCAGAATTCTTTGGTGCCTTTCTCGGCGGCGTGCTGGGTGGTCTGGTGCTGGGTGCCTACGGCACTCAGGGAGTATATCTTATGTGTGCAGGCTTGATACTCATCTGGCTATTGATCATGCTGCCGGCAAAACCACCTAAATTGCTTGATACCCGTGTGTTGCGCTTGGCCGATCTTGAGTCACAGGGCAAAACCCTGGCGGTAGAATTATCGGCTATAGAGGGTGTGATAGAAGTCATTCTGATGGCTCCGCAGGGCGTGGTATACGTAAAGGTCGATTCAGAGTTAATCGATCCTCAGGCACTGGACAAGTATGAGACAGCTGCGGGTATTTGAGATACTATTAATAGCTTATCTTTAGCAATAGTCTAATTAAAACAGGTTTCAGGGACAGAAGCCGCAAATGAGATCTAAAAGGAGACAATAGCAATGGCACGAGGAGTAAATAAGGTAATTCTGGTTGGTAATCTGGGCAAGGATCCGGAAGTCCGTTTTGCACCCAGCGGCAGCGCAATGGCTAATATTACCGTCGCGACCTCCGAATCATGGAAAGACAAGCAGACCGGAGAGAAGCAGGAAAAAACAGAATGGCACAGGGTTGTTTTCTTTAACAGGCTGGCTGAAATTGTTGGTGAATATCTGAAAAAGGGCAGCCAGGTCTATATCGAAGGCCGCCTGCAAACGCGCAAATGGCAGGGCCAGGATGGCCAGGACCGCTACACAACTGAAATTGTGGCTAACGAGATGCAAATGCTGGGGGGGAGACCGGGCGGTGGTGGTGATGCCGCCTGGAATACATCGCAGCAGAATGCTGCGCCGGCACAACAGCAGGCTGCGCCGCAGGCTAGTACCCCGCCGAGTGATGATTTTGATGATGATGTACCGTTTTAGGCGCCTTTGCGGCTAGCATTTTTTAACGTTCTTTTTTGTTTTTTTGTGGGTGATTCCAGCTTTTTGTTTCGCCCTTTATGGGCGAGTGACTTTTCTTTACTTGTCTAAATAAAAGTAACCAAAAGAAAGGACCCCCGCATGCTTGCCCATAATAAAAATCATTATGGGTTCCCTGCGATGCTCGAATGATCTGGCGGGATGTGAAACTCGCTGCGCTCAGACAGCACATCCCGACTACCCCAGGTCATCCTGCGATTCTCGGCAAGCCTGAACGGGATTTTGAGGTCAATTTCAAAACCAAAGACCAAAGACCAAAGACCAAAGACCAAAGACCAAAGACCAAAGACCAAAGACCAAAGACCAAAGACCAAAGACCAAAGACCCAGGTATCCTTCATGACCAGAACTAAATCTTTCAGTAACACACATCATCGATTCCTGACAGTTTTGTCAGTCTTATTCCTGATTTCTATATTGCCTGCCTGTGGCCAGGGGGGATCTACAGACGATTCTGTGTCTAAAGTTGAATCGAATGCTGCTCGTCTAGCCACACAGCCGACCGGTAAGCTCCAACTGAATGAAGAGGGCTCCGGTACAGAACTTTCTGCGCTATCTACCTTTCAACCAGCTGCAGAAAAGGCAAAGGTGCTGTTTGAGTTGCCGGTTTGGGAGCAAACGCCTGCTGAAATCGATGCTTCTGTTACTGCTGCGATTGCAGCAGGCGATAAACAGCTGGATGCCATTGCTGCACTGTCGCTGGAGGCAAGTGACTTCGCTAACACCATTGCCGCTCTGGATGATGCCTTCTACCAGGTTCTCAATGTCAGTGATCGTGTTGATGTCATCAGAGAAACCAGTCAGGACGCGGCGATGCGGGATAAGGCGCTGCAGGCCAGTAAGAAGATTCAGGCCTGGTATGTGGCGGCAGGATTCAGGGAGGATGTCTATAAGACAGTAGCCGCTTATGCGGAAACCCGGCCTGAGCTTGAAGCTGAAGATGCCATGTTGTTTAAGGAAACCCTGCGTGACTATCGTCGCAATGGTATGGCCCTGCCAGACGAAAAACGCCAGCAGCTCAAAGAGTTGAAAACTGAGCTGAACAATATGAGTCTGGAATTCGCTACTAATATCACAGATGCCAAAGTAACCGTTGAATTTACGGCGGATGAACTGGCCGGTATGCCGGAAGATTTTCTCAGTAACAAGGAATTGAAAACGGTTAAAGGGACGTACAATGTAAAAGCCAATGTCAGTTGGCAGTACATTGCTGTGATGCAGAATGCCAGCAGCGAAGAGACACGCAAAAAACTGGTGACGATACGATCAAATCGGGCGAAGGAAAAAAATATTCCGCTGTTCACAAAAATGCTGAAAACCCGCGCGCAGATTGCCGAGCTGCTGGGTTATGACAGCTGGGCGGATTATCGCATCGAACCAAAAATGGCAAAAAATGCAAAAACGGCTTTTGATTTTGAACAGCGTCTGGTGCAGGGGCTGCAGCCGAAGTTCGATGAAGAAATGGCCCAGTTGCAGAAGTTGAAGGCTGACGAGACTGGAAACCCTGATGCAAAGATAATGCTGTGGGATATGCGTTATTACAAAAATATATTGAAGAAGACCGAATACCAGGTCGATACCAGTAAATTAAAAGTCTTTTTTGAACTGGACAGTGTATTAGAGGGCATGTTCAGTATTTTTGAAGAGATATTCAGCCTCAGGATTGCGGCAGTCGAACCTGGTTATAAATGGGTTGATGACCTGCGGCTGTATGCCGTGACAGATGCCGTTACCGGTGATCCGCTGGGTCTGATCTACATGGATCTATTTCCGCGAGAGAACAAATACGGGCATTTTGCCCAGTTTGGCGTGACTACCGGCAAACTTCTTAATGATGGTGTTTACCAGCGCCCGGTGGTGGCCCTGATATGTAATTTTCCACCAGCAACAGAAGACAGGCCTTCATTGCTGAAGCACAGTGACGTGGAGACGCTTTTTCATGAATTCGGCCATGCTTTGCATTCTGTGCTAACACAGACAAGGTACGCCTCATTTTCCGGCACCTCGGTGCCGCGGGATTTTGTTGAGGCGCCGTCACAGATGCTGGAAAACTGGGTCTGGGATAAAGATGTGCTAGACCGTTTTGCGGTAGATTATCGTGACCCGAACAGGAAAATTCCTGCCGATACGCTGGATAAGATGGAAGCAGCCAGGTTGGCAACCATCGGCACCTGGTACCGGCGCCAGCTTTCCTTTGGTATGCTGGATCTGAAGTTGCACATGAGCACTGACCAGAAAGATTTTGATGATTTTGTCAAAGTCAGTAATGACATCATGACTGAAGTCTATCTGGCCCCGCCAATAGACACCGCATTTGTTGCCTCCTTCGGTCATCTTGGCGGAGGCTATGATGCCGGGTACTACGGCTACGCCTGGGCAGAAGCCATCTCGGCAGACCTGGCCTCGGTGTTCGAAAAAAGTCCAGGAGGTTTGATGGACAAAGAAGTCGGCATACGCTTACGCGATGAAATCTATGCAAAAGGCGGCTCTCGGGAAATCGATGAATCAATAAACACCTTTCTCGAGCGTGAGCGTTCACTGGATCCATTTTTTGAATATATCGGTCTGGGCGACAAACAGTAGGACTGGGTCATGAAGGAAGATAAAACCGGAGCGCTGATCCTGGGTATCTTTGTTTTTCTTGGGCTGGCTGCATTGGGGTACTTGTTGGGTGATGCGGCTATCCGCTATAAAGGACTTGAGCGCACGGTTGCAGTAAAGGGGCTTGCTGAACAGGAATTTCCGGCGGATATAGTCATCTGGCCGATTCAATTTACCCTTGCGAAAAATGACCTCGGCGAACTTTATGATGCCATTGAGGTCAGTACTAATAAGATCAGGCAATATCTTGAAAAAAATGGTATTAAGCCATCAGAAATTTCGCTTTCCACACCGGCGATCACCGATAAATCGGCACAAAGTTACGGCAATACCCGGCAGGCTGAATTCAGATACACGGCGGTACAGATGGTAACCGTTTATTCCAGCAATATCGATCAGGTACACCGGGTACTGAGCGGCCTGGCACAACTGGGCAAACAGGGCATAGCGTTCACTGGCGGCAATTACGACACGCGGCCGGAATATATCTTTACCCGTTTGAATGAAATCAAACCAGAAATGATTGAACAGGCCACCACCAGGGCACGAGAAGTCGCGCTCAAATTTGCCAAAGATTCAAAAAGCAAACTGGGCAAGATCAGGCGTGCATCACAGGGCCAATTCAGTATTGCCGCCAGGGATAAAAATAATCCGCATATAAAAAGGCTTCGAGTAGTATCGACCGTGGAGTATTATTTATCGGATTAATTTACCGGATTTGTTCACAGCTGTTACGTATAGTTGTCATTTCGGCACATGCCGGAACCTGGAACAAGCCTGTATTCAATTGACGCTATTGACGCATTGATACAATAGATTCAGTTGCTATTCAGATTGATTGCGTTACAGTTATCCATTATGCGTTTACCCTCAATAAAATACCTAATTCTCCTGTTACCCGCATTAATTGCTGCACAGGGCTGTGCCGCATTGCCTGTAACACAGGAACTGCAATTGCTACGAGAAGATTATTCAAGTTTAAATCAGGTAAAAAAAGAATTTGATCAAGCGCTGAAAGGTGGCGGCCTTTCTGATAGGGAGAAGGCTGATTTTAAAATCTGGATCAGACAACTGGAAGATCGAGTGGCGGAAAATTGCCTGGCTGTATCTGCCCGGTCGACAGTAAGCCTGCCTGTGGATCCTCCCTGTGAAAAGATTTTAGCCGGTTATTCCGTGCCGGCTGACATCGATATTAAAAGCGAAAGCACCGGACAGGAAAAAACGGACCGCATGATCGAGCAGCTTAACGGTTCTCTCGGCGAATTTGATGAGCGCCTGCTAAGAGAGCAGGATCGGGTTAAATCGAAAAGGCCTGCAGCTGAAACTGGCGCTGCGGGTGACTCTGCCGGCGGCGGCAGTGATGGCGATGAAGCTGAAGAAGGGAATGCTACAGATGATAGTGGACAGAAGAAAGCGGGTGATAAACAGACAGAACAGGACAGGCAACCCGCAGACAGTGAATCGGGTGCACCGTCCAAATCCTCTTCTGAACATAAAAGCACAGCGCCAAAAGATATACCTGATGGCAGGAATGATGATGTTGTAGCGCGGCAGTTGCGCGAAGCGGCAGAAAAAGAAACTGACCCGGAACTGAAGAAGAAGCTATGGGATGAATACCGGCGGTATAAATCAGGCAGTCGTTAAAAGGATGAATAAAGCATTTAAAATTATAATTCTGTTGTTTTTCCAGCTGGGCCTGCTCGCGGGCTGTGCAACTTCCGGCGGACAGAGAACTGCCAAACAGGATGAAGTGCTGCAAAAGGTCAGTCAGGAGCTGGCTGAAGATCAGCTGCTGGATGTCTGGATTGAGCTGTTTGAGCCGGGTGAATTGCCGAAGGATAAAGACGATGCGCGTGGCTTGTCACTGGATATACGTAAAGCCGAGGCATATTACATTCCTTTTTATTTACGCGGTGTGATGGAAAAGACCGGTTATTGGGGGGCAGTGCGGGTAGTACCCAAAAATACTGAAGGTGCCGAGTTACTGGTCCGTGGCACTATCGTGAGTTCCACCGGCGAGGAACTGAAGCTGGAGGTGACGGCACTGGATGCCAGTGGGCGAGAGTGGTTCGGGAAAATATATAAGGCAAAGGTTGAAGCCGCTGACTATACCAGCAGTCAGGCATCGTCAGATAGCTTTGACGCGCTGTATCATGCTATAGCCAATGATCTGGCAAAGTTTCGTGATTCACTGACAGATGCTGAACGCACCAAAATTCGGCAGATCGCTGAGATGCGTTTTGCGATTGATATGGTGCCAGATGCCTTTTCTGGTTATCTTGGCAAGGATGATAAAGACAGGTATACGCTGCTTAAACTGCCGGCCGAAGATGACCCTGCCATTCAGCGCGTGCGGCTGGTGCGGGAACGTGATTTCCTGTTTGTCGATACCCTGAACGGCCATTTTGAGAATTTCAATCGGGAAATGGCGCCGCCCTATCTGGAATGGCGCAAGGCTCGCAGTACAGAAGCCGCTGCCCTGCGGGAGATAAAAAGAAAGGCCAATACCCAGAAGGCGCTGGGTGTTGCTGCAATACTCGGCGCTATTGCCATTGAAGCCCTCGGGGGCAGCGATACCACCGTTTCTACCGGTACCGTACGCGATGTGATGGTGATCGGCGGCCTGTATTCGATTAAAAAGGGTATGGACACCAATGCACAAAGCACGATCTATCAGGCAGCCATTGAAGAACTGGGTGAGTCATTCAGCAGCGAAGCGAAACCGATGGTTGTTGAAGTGGATGGAGAAGCGCGTGAATTGACCGGTACGGCCGAAGCACAATACGAGCAGTGGCGGGATATAATGCGAAAGATATATGCCTCGGAAACCGGCCTCGCACCCGTTTCCAGCAGTACAGGCGTGGCTGAATAAATGCCGCATGAACTTCGCCCGCCGGGTTTGCGGCCGCCTGTTTCTAATGGGAAAAAAAATGCAGTCGATACCGGGCAAAATAATATTCATCACATGGTATGGGCACTGTTCGGTTTCGTTGCTGCTTTAACGCTGGTGGTGCTTGTGGTGTTACCTTTCCTGGTTTCTGAGCGTTCGGCTGAGGAAACCACACATGCAGCGAAACCTGTTCAGGGCGTGCAACCGCCGGCCCTGGCAGTAGGTGTAGTACGTAATGATGCCGAGCAGGCACTTAAAGATTTCCTCCGCCTGCGTGCGCAGCCAGATTTTGCCAATGCAGAATTCTGGGCAGCTGAAGACTGGCAGCTTGCTTTGAAAACAGCTTTAGAGGGAGACGGGCTGTATGGACGTGGCCATTTCACCGAGGCCCTGGCCGCTTATAAAAAAGCCACGCAACAGTTGCAGACTTTACTCGATGGCAGGCCTGATCGATTGTCAGCAACACTTGCAGAAGGCTGGCAGTCTCTGCAGCAGAATGAAGTGGCGACAGCTGTTTCTGCCTTTCAGCGTGCACTTGCCATGCAGCCGGATCATGAACAGGCCGGCACGGGACTGGTGCGTGCCAATGTGCGAAAAGAAATTCTTCAGTTGATGCTGACGGGCAGTCAGGCTGAAGCAATGAACAGGCCAATGTCTGCCGCTGAAGCCTATAATGCTGCACTGCGGCTTGATTCCTCTTATGAACCGGCACAGGACGCAGTAAAAAGAATCAACATCTCGCTTACTGAAAATGCCTTTAAACAGGCTATGAGCGAGGCCCTGCACAATCTCAACCGAGGAAATCTCGGTGTTGCCGAAAAAGCCCTGCAGGCGGCGGCTGCAATTCATCCTGGGTCAGATGCTGTCAAAGATGGCCAGCGCCGGCTAGTTGGGGCCCAACGTCGGCACAGGCTTGCCAGTCTGCGCAGGCAGGCGGAGCAGAGAGCAGGCAGCGAAGACTGGTCGGCTGCAGCAGCACTGTACCGCAAAGCTCTGGCCATCGATGGACGCTCTCTTGCTGCCCGGGAGGGTTTGTCTTATGCGCAAAAGCAGAGCCAGTTGAATGCACGGATAGACCACTATCTGGCCGATACAACGCGTCTTTCATCAGACGAGCCACTGGCCAATGCGCAGACGCTATTGCAGGCAAACAAACAGATTGCAGACAACGAACCGCGGCTTGCAGCCAAAATTTCTCGCTTAAAGGAAGCTGTACGGCTTGCCATGGTACCGGTCGAATTGCTTATACGTTCTGATGGCCAGACAGACATAAGCATCTATCATGTCGGACGGCTCGGCCGCTTTCAGCAGAAGCAGTTAACGCTGCGAGCGGGTCGTTACACCCTGTCGGGCTCCTGTGCCGGTTACCGTGATGTACGTAAAATCATTACGCTGAGCCCTGAGACCGGATCCTATACAGTAACGTTACGCTGTGAGGAATTAATTTGAAACGTGAATACTTCATCACGGATGCGCTTGCTGAACGGCAAGTCACTGAAGCAGACCTGCCTTTACGCATAGGGGGCAAAGAACAGGGTGGCATTGTTATCCCCGGTGTTGCAGATGAACGTTTGTTTGCTTTCATTGCTCTGTCGGATGGGCATGCCTACATCCAGCCGGCGGGTGATAGCAGCAGCCTGTTTCATAATGATGAACGACTGACAGATTCAGTCTGGCTTAAATCCGGTGACCGGGTACAGATAGGCGGCTCAGTGATTAACTGGCTAGTACAGGGCGACAAAGTTCTAATTGATGTTCAGGGGCAGTCAGAGGACCATTTTCCTCGTCCACCCTCTGCGCCA
Source organism: Arenicellales bacterium (assembly GCA_048550195.1). Lineage (GTDB taxonomy): Bacteria > Pseudomonadota > Gammaproteobacteria > BMS3Bbin11 > BMS3Bbin11 > BMS3Bbin11. Next base: position 29,106 of record JBLYYR010000238.1, on the reverse strand, counting down.
TCTGTTGATAACCAGTACTCAGGCAATCATGATTTGCCGGTACACAGACAGGATCATGGTCAGGGTGATGGAAAAAAGCGACACCGGTATTTCATTGCTTTTATTTCCCTGTTAATTCTGCTTGTCGGCTATCTGCTGATAGCTACCCCGGTGGTGATTCGAACAGACCCGCAAACAGCGGCGGTGAAGATGAAAGGCTTTCCTCCAGTACTGTCGCTGTGGAATTCCAGACTGGCCTTACCCGGACAATACACCATAGAAATGACAGAAACTGGTTACTATCCACTGCATGAGCCCGTTGATATTGAAATTGGTGAGATGCTCGAATTGTCGTATGAACTAACGGAATTACCCGGTCTGCTGACGATTACAAGCACACCGGCAGTCCCTTTGCAGCTGCGTGTTGACGGCGTTAAGACAGAAATATCACAGCAGGGAGTGGCAGAGATCGAGCGCGGCAGGCACAAACTGCATATCACTACTGCACGTTACCTGCCGGAGGAGCAGGAGCTGGATATTCAGGGTTATGGGAAAACTCAGCAGCTTGCTGTTGCTTTAAAACCTGCCTGGGCAGAGTTCCTTATCACCACAGAGCCTGAATCTGCCGGTGTTTATATGAAGGGAAAGTTACTCGGGCAGACACCCCTGAAAACAGAACTATTGCAGGGCAGTCATGAAATTCAGCTGAAGAAGGATGGGTTCAAAACTCTTTCAATCAAACAAATCGTGGAGGCAGGAAAAAATATCACGCTGAATAATATTAAACTGGAACCGGTAGATGGTGTGCTAGTTCTCAGCAGCGTTCCGTCGGCTGCAAGCATTGTTGTTGATGGGAAGTTTTCTGGTACGACGCCGAAGAAGTTAACGCTGTCCGCAAATGCAGAACATAACCTGGAATTAAGCAAGGCGGGCTATGCTCCCGCGAAAAAATCAGTCCACCTGAAACCGGATGAAGAACGCACAATTGATGTGGCGCTGACCGCCGAGGTGGGTACGATATTCCTGACAATACGCCCTGCCGATGCGACAACACTGCTTGATGGAAAAAAGCTTGAGACGAATCAGGGACGCCTGCGTCTTGCAGCACGTCCGCACACCCTGGCTGTGAGTAAAGCAGGTTATATCTCTGAAAAATTGACTATCAGACCGCGGCCGGGAACTGGCCAGAATGTCCAGATCAGCTTAAAGACTGCAAAACAGCAGGCTGCAAAGAAAAAGAGTTCGACAGATACTGCCACGACGTCAATAGCGGGTCACCAGTTAATACGGATACACCCGCAAAGAAGTTTTGTGATGGGTGCATCGCGCCGTGAAGCGGGACGCCGGGCGAACGAGAGCCAGAGGCTGGTGCAATTGCAGCGACCCTTCTATTTATCGAGCAAAGAAGTAACAAATGGAGACTATCGCCGTTTTGATAAAACACATGATTCCGGAAATTTTGACGCTGCGGCATTGAATGGTGATGAGCAGCCGGTGGTCAATATCAGTTGGGATGACGCCGCCCGTTATACTAACTGGCTCAGTAAGCAGCAGGGTTTGTCACCGGCGTATGTCGAGAAAGATAAAAAAATGGTGGCGGTCCGACCTGTGAATGACGGCTATCGGTTGCCGACTGAAGCCGAGTGGGCCTGGGTTGCCCGTATGCAGGACCAGAAGAGTGCACAACGTTACCCCTGGAATGGCAGTTTCCCACCAACAGGAAAAGTAGGTAACTTTGCTGATGCCCGCATAGCCGATACGCTTGCCGATGTTGTCCCGGGCTATGATGACAGTTTCCGCGGCAGTGCACCGGTAGCCAGTTTCCCGGCCCGGCCGAAAGGATTTTTTGATCTGGGTGGCAACGTTGCTGAATGGATGCATGATTACTATGCGGTGTATCCGGGCGAGTCTACAAAACAGGTTACCGATCCTGCTGGTCCTGCATCGGGTGAGCATCATGTCGTGCGCGGATCCAGCTGGCGGCACGGCAATATTACCGAACTGCGCCTAAGCTACCGCGACTACAGCAGTAAACCGCGTTACGATCTTGGTTTTAGAATTGCACGTTATGGAAAATAAAATATTACAACTGGCTTTGTCTCTGCTTTTGGTGTCTGCCGCTGTACCTGGCATGGCACAGCCTTCTGATACACGCGCTAAAACCCCTGTGGAAGTCGTTGAGCCGGTTAAAGAAAAATCGGCTGACGTTGTTAAAAAGAAATATGAACCGGCAACCCGGTTTACGCCTAGCGAAAAACTGCGCGCTGATGATACAGTGCCATTTCCGGTAGATATTTGAACAATGTATTACGTTTTATGTATTAGGGGTTACGTAAGAACTGACGAAAGATATATACCATCATAAATATACGACGATATTTAAATTATGAAAAAAATCTTCCCGAATGAATTCATTTTCCAGGTCTTCGCCCTGTTGATCTCCTTCATCATCGTTCATACCGTTTATGTCACACTGGTTCGTCCGTCGGCGGCCAGTCATATGCAGCAGCAGGCGGCTGCACTGGCGGCTGACCCGGGCTATATTGCCGAGAGCTCATTTTTTGTTGTCATCAAAGACTATGAACAGGAAACCTGCTTCATCCTTATGGTATGGGCCCTGTTGATACTGGTTTACAAGGGGCAGGCAGTCTGGAGGCAGGATAAACTTCTGGAGCATGATCTGTTGCAACTACCGGAGGGGCTGCCTATCGGACCGGAAGATACCCGACTACTGGCTGAGCGGCTGCATGCCCTGCCATCGGTGGAGCAGCAGTATCTGTTGCCACGTGCACTGCTGACAGGTATCGAACGTTTCAGTGCTACCCTTAACGTACAGGATGTATCGACCGCTGTGCGGGATATCTGTGAATCAGAAGGCGAACGACAGGAATCCGAGCTGTCTATCATCCGCTATATCGCCTGGGCCATTCCTTCGGTGGGATTTATCGGTACAGTACGTGGAATTGGTGATGCGCTCGGCCAGGCCTATCGTGCCGTGGAAGGCGACATCACCGGTGTTACAGAAAACCTCGGCGTAGCTTTCAACTCAACCTTCGTTGCACTGGTCATCAGTATCATCCTGATGTTTTTCATTCATCAGCTGCAACTCCTGCAGGAGCGGCTGGTACTGGATAGTGAGCGCTATGTAGATCACTGGCTGGTTAGGAAGCTGAGGTCTTAAGCAATGTTTTACGTTTTACGATTTAGGTTTTACGTAATACGTAACACGTAAGACGTAATACCATATGTAATGAAACGCCGTCCCGTATCCCCATTCTCCCTGTCATTCCTCGACATCATGTTCTGCGGATTTGGAGCCGTGGTTCTGCTGGTGTTGATATTGAATGTCAATATGGTGCAGGAGCGGAATGAGGCCTTTGCTGATCTGCGTTCCGAGGTGGTGCGCCTGGAGAATGAGGTCATCGTCGGGCGTGAGAATCAGGTGGCGGCAGTTAACAGTCTCGATGCGACTGACAAAGAGATTGTTCTGATGCAGGGGGAGGCAAGACGTGTCCAGCAGAGCAAGCTGGAGATTGAGGAAGGTCTGACGGATTTACGCAGAACAACGACGGCTAGTCGTGAACATGTCAACAAACTTAAAGCTGACCTGAAGGGGCTGGATAAAAAAACACAGCAACTCAGCGCCGAACAAAAGGCGGCACAGAAGAAGGGGCAAAAGGTACATAAATTTACCGGTGAAGGTAACCGGCAGTACCTGACCGGGCTTAAGCTGGGCGGCAAGCGGATACTTATATTACTCGATACCTCAGCAAGCATGCTGGATGAAACCATTGTCAACATCATTCGGCTGCGCAATATGGGTGATAAGCAAAAAATGTCAGCAAAGAAATGGCGACGGGCACAGGGCACAGCGGAATGGCTAATCAGCAACCTGCCAACCACATCAAAATTTCAGGTCTATTTATTCAACACCCGCTCTCGTGCGGCAGTGGCAACTTCCGGTGGTGGTTGGTTATCGGCATCAGATCCGCAGAATGTTGCTGATGCCGTCAGGAGTTTGCGCCAGGCCATTCCTGAAGGCGGTACCAGTCTATACCATGCATTCCAGACAGCCAGCCTGTTAACGCCTAAGCCTGACAACATCCTGTTGGTCACAGATGGTTTGCCAACTCAGGGGCAGAAAACGCCGACACGTACGACCGTGACGAGTGAACGAAGGCTGGTACATTTTGATCGTGCCGTGAAAGTCCTGCCATCCTCTATTCCTGTCAATACTATACTATTACCGATGGAAGGCGATGCCTATGCAGCGGCGGCTTTCTGGCAGCTGGCCGTGGAAACACGGGGCTCCTTTCTAACACCGGCAAGGGACTGGCCATGAGCAGGGGCAGACGGCGGCGGGATGTCGATATCTTTAATCTGTCCTTTCTGGATGTCGTGTCCTGTGGCTTTGGTGCAATCATACTGCTGCTGGTCATCGTGAAAATAGGTGAACCACGTGTCATTGAAAGTTTAACGGTTGACCTGTCCGGCCAGGTAATGAAACTGCAAAAGGAGATTTTCAAAATACGCGGAGAAACCATTGTACTGAATCGTGAATTGACCGAAAAACAGGAGCAGCTGTCCAGCAACAGGGAAAAACTGGCCAGGCTAAAAGGCAGTCTATCTACTATCGAAGGACAGTTTGCCCGGGCGCAAACTGACAGCGAAGCACAGGCAATAATTGCCGGGCGTCTGCAAACTGCTCAGCAAAGCCTGACAGAGGAAATGCGCCGCCTGCAGGCAAGCAGTGTTAAACCGACAGTGAATAACAGCCGTATCGGTGGCATACCGGTTGACAGCGAGTACATTATTTTCATCATCGATACTTCCGGTTCGATGAACCAGTTTGCCTGGTCACTGGTACGCAGGAAAATGAATGAAGTACTAAAAGTTTATCCCCGCGTTAAAGGTATACAGGTGATGAATGACATGGGGATGTATATGTTTGAGACCTACAAGGGAAAATGGATCCCGGATACACCCGCCCGCCGCAGTGCCATCAATCAGCGGCTGGCACGCTGGACGCCATTTTCCAATTCCAGCCCGGTGGAAGGTATAGAGGCGGCTATCCGGCGTTTTTATGCCAGGGACAAACGTATCAGTCTGTATATTTTTGGTGATGACTTCTCATCCGGTTCGATTGAAAACGTCGTCAATACCGTTGATCGTCTTAATCGGGCCGACAGCAGCGGTAAGCATCGTGTACGTATCCATGCAATCGGTTTTCCAGTGTTGTTCAGTGCTGGAGGAAAAGGCAACAACGTCGTACGCTTTGCTGCATTGATGCGTAAACTGGCAGAAAATAATGATGGGACATTTGTTGGATTGAACAGTCTTCAGCCGTAGTTGATTTAAGATTCAGGACGAAAGATGAAAGATGAAAGATGAAAGAAAACAACCATGATTTTGTTTGTCCTTAGTCCTCAGTCCCTAACCCTCAGTCCCTGGTCTTTTATCTTGAAGCATGAATCAATCTTTCCTGGGTCGCTTCTGTAACTTCCGCTGCAGTGTCCTGCGATGCATATTCAGGGCACGGGCGGTGGCGGAGATATTGCCATCATGGTCATTTAATATTTTTTGAATGTGTTCCCATTCAAGGCGGTTGACTGAGAGAGGCTGTATTGAAACTTCGACATCGGTACTGCCTTCTTCCCGATTAAAAGCGGCGATGACTTCATCGGCGTCGGCAGGTTTTGACAGGTAATGCACTGCTCCCAGTTTGATTGCTTCGACGGCCGTTGCGATACTGGAAAAACCGGTGAGGATGACGATGCGGGTATGCGGGTCGATAGCAATAAGGTGTTTGACCAGTACCAGACCCGATGGGCCGGGCATATTCAGGTCAACGACTGCGTATTCCGGTGCCTGTTCCTCGCTTAATAAAATCGCTTCATCGACACTGTGGGCGATCTGTACGTTGAAACCGCGTTTTTCCAGTGCCTGTCCCATTACCTGACAATACATTGCATCATCATCTACCAATAGCAGGTCTGCTAAGTCGCGGGTGTTGTCAACATTTTGTGTCGTCATGATGGAACCCTGATGGTGGACAGTGGTAGTTTAATGATAGCCTGCGCTCCACCTCCTTCACGCGTGGCGAGGCTTAGTGACCCATCAAAACTTTCTATCACCGCATGTGCCAGATAGAGCCCTAAGCCATGACCATCAGGCTTGGTGGTAAAGTATGGTGTGCCGGCGGCTGCCTGAATGGACGGGCTGATTTCATCACCCCGGTCACCGACTATAATACTCAGGGTCTCATTGTTCCATGTAACTTCGAGGTCAATGTTATCGATAGAGGCATCGGCGGCGTTGTTGAGTACATTGATCAATGCCTGAGTCAGTGTTTTGTCAGCAAGGATATGCGGTGCAGGCTTAGGGCCATGCACCTTACAGGATAGTTTTGCTGTTGGTCGTAAGGTTTTTAGCCCATCCACCACATCTTCTATATAGTCATCTACAGCCAGTCCGTGACCGCCTTCTGCTCGGGCCTGTCCGGTGCTGGCAGTGATGTCAGACAGTATATGTTTGCAGCGATCAAGCTGGCTGCGCAGCATATCCATTTTTTCAACGACATCAGTATTCTCGGCGTGTTCACGCTTTAGTTCACTGGCTAAAACCGCCATCGTTGTGAGTGGTGTTCCGAGCTCGTGGGCCGCGCCGGTCGCCAGCGTGCCAAGCGCAACCAGGTGCTGATCACGTAATGCCTTCTCTCTTGTTGCAGTCAGGATGCGATCACGTTCTCGAAGGCTGTTGGCCATGCGTACCAGGAAAAAAACAATCAGCCCGGCACTCAACAGGAAGCCGAACCACATGCCCAGTACATGCAGGTTGAAATCTGCCGTATGGTCCATGTTGTTATGTGGCAATGGACGGTAGAAAAACATCAACAGCGTATAACTGCTGGTAGTGATGGCCGCCATAGCCCAGGCATAGCCTTGCGGGAGCAGGGTTGAAGCGGTAACCAGCGGCAACAAAAATAGCGAAACAAAGGGGTTGGTATAGCCGCCTGTATAGTAAAGCAGGGCGGCCAATACCATTGAATCCATGACCAGCTGGCTAAAAAACTCCCATGAACTAACAGAACCGGGCCTTTTCATGCGCAGCCAGGTGAAACTGTTAATCATCCCATGCACCGCAATAATCACCGATAACGGCAAAAGCGGCAGCGGTATGTTCAACACCCAATAGGCCAGGACAATCACGATTACCTCGAAGCTTATTGCTATGTTCCTGAGGATAAATAGTCTTCGAAGATTCAGTGCTGAAGTGGCATCCGTACTGGTCTGGCTGAGATCTTTCATATACGTAGTATAAACGCAACAGTGTCCGGCATGCTGCGGCAATTTGTCGCGCGACACTGTGTCACATTTTCAGTTATCCCATCACTAGTTAGAATGCTTTTCATCGATCTGTACTCGATATTTATTTTGTCCATTATCCATGAGATTTTGTACATCATAAAAAGTCTCCTGCCGGGAGTCCTGCTCATTGCAAGTATGCAGGTTTTTTCTGAAACCAGTACGTTTCCTGCAATGGATGTCGAAGTACCCAATATACGGGTGCAGGCTCCCGTTTTTTCTCGATAGAGCTGATGACCGAATTGTCACAGGACCACAAATAAGCAGGCAAGCGAAAACGTAGGCCTGCTGAACAGATACTAAAATTATTAAAGCAAGATTAACTTGCTGATTTGAGGGATGTCCATGTCAAAAAGATTTATTACCAGAACATTTTCCAGGCCGTTTCTTTCTATAGCCATCATAGGGACTCTTTCATCATGGCAGGCAATATCGTTCGCAGCTGAAGAAACCCTTTCACTCGGTGAAATGACGGTTACCGGAACCAGGGAAGAGCAGCTGAGGGCAGAAACATCAGAAACAACCGGTGTTATTGCCCGGGAAACCATCGAAGAAGTCCGGCCCGCACATCCCTCAGAGTTGATGAATCGCATCCCCGGTGTACACGTAAATGTTACCGGTGGTGAAGGGCATATGACTGCAATACGTCAACCGATTACAACTAAACCCGTGTATCTCTATCTGGAAGACGGAATCCCGACCCGTTCAACCGGCTTCTTCAATCACAATGCATTGTACGAGATAAATGTTCCCCAGGCAGGTGGTGTGGAAGTCACCAAGGGGCCTGGTACAGCACTCTATGGCAGTGATGCCATTGGTGGTGTGATCAATGTTCTGACCCGACCGGCACCCCTTGAGGCAGAGGGCGAGTTAAATCTCGAGGCGGGGGAATACGGCTGGTATCGAATGTTGTTAACGGGGGGCAACTCCTGGAATGATAATGGTGTTCGTGGTGATTTAAACCTGACCCATACAGATGGCTGGCGTGAAAAGACGGCTTATGACCGCCAGAGTGCTACAGTACGAATGGACAATTTTTTCAATAATGGAGCCAGTTTAAAAACCGTGCTTGCAATGTCCAATATTGATCAGGAGACTGCAGGGTCTTCGCGTCTGCTAAAGTATGATTTCGAAAACAATCCGACGAAAAACTATACGCCCATTTCCTATCGTGAAGTAGACGCAGTACGACTTTCAACAGAATATGAACAGGAGGGCAGTGACTCTCTTTTCACCGTAACGCCTTATGCCAGAAAAAATAATATGGAGTATCTGGCGAACTGGTCGCTAAGCTACGATCCCGGCATTACCGAAACATCAAGTAACTCTCTTGGCATGCTGATGAAATACCGCAAGGATTTTGCGCCGAAGCGTACTCGATTGGTGGTGGGTGCGGATCTGGATTACACACCCGGCAGTCGTCTGGAGAATAGAATAAATGCCGTTAAGGAAGGCCTGATCTACACATCCTATACCATAGAGGGGATGACGTATGACTATGATGTAGAGTACCTGGCCATCTCGCCTTATCTACACTTTGAGACATCACCCACTGAACGACTGCGCCTCAATGCCGGGCTTCGTTATGACCTTATGGAATATGACTACGCTAACAATATGACAGACGGTGTAATTAATGTCGGCGGCAAGAACTATGATCATGCATCGGATACCACGGTGGACTTCACCCACCTGAGTCCAAAATTAGGGGCCACCTACCTTTTTTCAGATGATCTGAATGGATTCGTCTCTTACCGCAACGCCTTTCGAGCACCTTCTGAGGGGCAGCTATTCCGCCCGGGTAGCAATGATGCAGATGAGACCCTTGCACTCAAACCTGTTGAGGCCGATAGCTATGAAGTCGGTATTCGCGGCCGGGCTGGAAAACGTTTCAACTACGAGGCGTCGGTTTACTATATGCCCAAGAAAGATGACCTGGTGACTTTTGAAGACCCGGTCACCGGTGACCGCTACACGGTTAATGCAGGTAAAACTCTTCACCAGGGTATCGAGCTTGGTGCTGATGCCGAATTTGCAAAAGACTGGGGCCTGGCGGTGAGTTACTCCTATACCAAACAGACTTATGAAGACTGGGTCGAAAAAGGAACAGATTTTAGTGGCAACGAGATCGAGTTTGCACCAAAAGATATGGCTAATACGCGCCTCAACTATCACCCGCTATTCATGAATGGCGGGCGATTTGAGCTGGAGTGGGCTCATCTGGGCGAATACTGGATGGATGCGGCCAATACGCATAAATATGATGGTTATGACCTGCTGAATTTCCGTGTCAATTACCCCTTCGATAACGGGCTGGAACTGTATGGACGTCTGATGAATGTTACGGATGAACGTTATGCGACGGCAGCGAAATATACGCCTTCCGGCTGGGGCCCTGAAAAATTCGAATATGCGCCAGGCATGCCCCGTGCCGTCTACGCGGGTTTCAACTATAAATTTTAACGAGTAGCAGCCCGTGGCAGGCTTAAGACTGCCACAGGTTTGTAAATGCGAAAAAGTAATGTACACAAATTTTTCAAAACTGATCATCATGCTGCTAATGCTGCTGGCCAGCAGTTTGTTTTCGGCATCAGCCATGCAGATGGATCACGGTGGACAGGCGCCTGCAAACCCCTGCGCAGACCCGGCTAAACCTCCCAGTCTTAAATGTGGTTTAGCGCCAGGTGCCACATTTGACAACAATGGACGCCTGTGGGTAGCCTGGGCGTTTGCCGGGCACGTCTATGTCAACCACTCGGATGACAGGGGGAAGAGTTTCAGCTCGCCTGTTGTTGTCAATCGAATACCTGAGGCCATTTCAGCACGCGGTGAGAATCGTCCCAAGATTGCAATAGATGGAGACGGCAGAGTCTTTATCTCCTGGACCATGCCATTGAGCAAAAAGTATACGGGGCACGTGCGATTCAGTCGCTCCCTGGATGGTGGCGAACACTTTTCTGACCCGGTCACGGTAAATGACAACCTGGAGATTACCGGACACCGTTTTGAAGCGATGGGGATCAATGAACGGGGTGATATCTATCTGGCCTGGCTTGATAAACGTGATCGCCTGCAGGCCAAACGCGAGGGTAAGGATTACCCGGGGGCAGCACTCTATTATGCCCTGTCAGATGACCATGGCGCCTCGTTTCACCCAAACGTGAAGATACTGGATAATACCTGCGAGTGCTGTCGCGTTGTTATGGATATGGATGTTGATCAACTTCCGGTTGTCATGTGGCGCAATATCTATGGCAAAAATATCCGTGATCATGCACTGGTAAAGTTTGTTGAGAAAAACCAGGCAGGCAGTCCGGTCAGGGTCAGTTATGATTACTGGAAAATAGATGCCTGCCCACATCATGGACCTGCAATTTCTATTCCCGACAATGGTGTGTATCACATGGTCTGGTTTGATAATGCACCTGAACGTCACGGGCTATTTTATGCACAGTCCATAGACCAGGGCCATAGCTTTTCAGAACCAGTCAGTTTTGGAAACTATGAATCAACAGCTTCGCACCCTCATGTCCTGAGTGTTGGACAGAAAGTCTATGTAACCTGGCGTGAATTTGATGGTAAGCGCAGCACTATCCATCTGATGCGATCGTCAAATGGCGGGCTCTCCTGGGGTAAACCAGACCTTCTGGTAGAAACGGATGGAGAATCCGACTACCCCTTCCTGCTGGCCGATGGAAAGTCAGTCTATCTCTATTGGCAGACACAGAATGAGGGTTTCCGGCTGCTGTCTGTCGATGGGGCTGTATAAATGCAATCCTGCCGAGAATATTTGATAGGAAAATTGATTCTCAGCATACTGCTGCTTAGTTTTATCATCCCGGCTGCGGCAAGCAGCGCTGCAGTCCAGCCACAGCTCTCAACTTTCCTGCCCGGCAGCTATCAGACGATTATTAACCGCTATCAGGGCAAGCCATTTTTACTGGTGTTCTGGTCACTGGACTGCCCGCCCTGTTTTCATGAACTGGCCATGCTGGGAAAGCTGAAAGAAAGGTATCCCGAATTTAATCTTGTACTGGTGTCTACGGATTCACCTGGCGATAGAAAAGAGCTCCTTAGTGTCATCAACGGCAAAGGAGTAGCGAATGCAGAGACCTGGGTTTTTTCACAGGCCAGCTCATCCCGCCTTCGACATGAAGTGGACAGGATCTGGTACGGAGAACTGCCTCGCAGTTACTTTTTTGATGGCCAGCAGAACCGTCAAGCCGTGAGCGGAGTACTGAATCAGGAAGTCGTTGAGCTATGGCTGCGGAAGATTGAATAGAGATGGAGGAAGATTGCAAGCATGATAATTGCTGATATTTTCGATAAGGGTGGCGTGATTGTGTGGGTGCTCGCGGGTTACTCGGTAGTGGCGATGGCCATTATTCTGGAGCGTTTAATCCGCTTTTCTATGATTCGAGGCCACTCAAAAAACTTTGAGCAGGCGCTGGTTACAGCCGTACACGATAATAATGTTGAACAACTGATAGCAGGGATGCGCGGTCCCGAGACCAATCTTCTCAATGGCATGATACAGGCCAGCAGGGAAGGGGTTAAGGATCTGGTTCGTGTCGCTTCACGCATCGGTTCCATCGAACTGCAACGCATGGAACGGGGTTTTCGTACGCTTGCTATCCTGGGCAACACCGCTCCGCTGCTGGGGCTGCTTGGAACCATACTCGGTATGATCAGGGCCTTTATGGTCATCGAGCAGGCGGGTGGTCGGGTTGATGCACAGGCCCTTGCCGGTGGTATCTGGGAAGCGATGCTCACCACAGGGGTTGGGCTGGCAGTGGCTATCCCCATTTTGTTATTTCTCCACGTGCTGGAAGGGATGGCCGATCGCCACGCCCAGAATATGCGCAGTGATGCTTCACTGCTGCTGGAGCAGCTTCCTCACAGCTGTAATGACGAGGATTCAGAGGTAGTTCATCACCGTGAAGGAGTGCTGCATGCAGTTTGAAGGACGTCGACGTACTAGCCATGTCCCAAACCTGACGCCGCTAATCGATATCGTGTTCCTGCTGCTGGTCTTTTTCATGCTTACTTCGCATTTTGTGCGTGAGGACACCATTGATATAGACCTGCCTGTAGCGGATAGCGGTGATTCGATTGAGGATGATGAGCAGCTTGAAGTCGTCATCGATGCACAGGGACGCATTATTGTTAATGACCAATTTGTCGAAGCCGTATCACTGGCGACGACACTGCGTACGGCATTGAGCACAAAGAAAGAAAAGGTGATACGGGTACGGGGCGATCGCACCGCAGACCTGGAGCACGCTGTGCTGGTTCTTGATGCCTCGCGCAAAGCGGGTGCCGAGGCTGTGGATATAGTTACCGAACGCAAGTGACAGCATCTCTCACCCATGCTCGGCTGGACACGATGAGAAGGAACGACGGGATCGTCTGGAGTGCAGCGCTGGTTATCTCACTGCTGATTCATGGGGCTCTTTTTATCAATCGGACAACCGAGCTCTCCACGATCCCGGAGAAGAGGGGGCCTGAAAATAGCATAACCCGCATCAGCTTTCTTGTCCCTGCACCCTCTATGGTGACGCCCGTAGAGATGATGCCTGAGCTGCCAGAACCTCAGCCGGTGATTGAGAAGCCTGAACCAAAACCAAAACCAAAACCAAAACCAGAACCAAAACCAGAACTAAAATCGAAGCTGAAGCCGAAGCCAAAACCTGTTGAGAAAGTGACAGCTTCGAGGGAGGTCAGGCAGACACCGACACGGGCTCCCCCGGTAAGCACGGCGGAAGTGGAGAAGGCACTGCCAGTATTGCAGCCTGTTGTTGATCCCCGTCTGAGTGCACAGGCACGGCAATCCTATCTTACTGAATTGCTGTCACATATCGAGTCACATAAACACTATCCCAGGTCGGCGCGTCGCCGGCATATTGAGGGTGTGGTACAGGTCTCATTCAGGTTGCTGCCTGAAGGACAAATTGATGGGCTTAAAGTAACTGGAAAGAGGCGTGTGCTGCAGCAGGCAAGCCGCAATGCTGTGGTTGCATCATTACCGGTACCCAGTCCACCGGAAGAACTGGATTTACCGCTTGCAATCAATTTTTCCATGGCTTTTGTACTAAAATAATCAGCGGCTTTACCACGGCATAATTTCTATCTCCTGACGCTGGTTTTACATACCAGGCATTTACCGACCCTGTGCAGGTGATACCCGCCATCACAAATGTCCTGTGGTCCTGGCTCATGCCTCATCGTCGGTTCGTTGTCTTGAAATATATGTGCTTCGTCGCATATATAGTGTATAGGTTGCACTACATTGACATTACTTTGCAGGAGGACTCTCGATGAAGGTATTGCATGTACGTACGGGAATACTTACTTCATTGCTTATTGCAATTGCCAGTGCTGCCAGTTTTACCTCCTATGCCGATGATCCAACAGAGAATGCACGCATGCAACTGATCAGAATCATTGAGGAAGACGTCAGGCAAACCAGTCGCGAACTGGAGAAGACCGAGCTGGATCCACGAGTGATGAAGGTGATCGCAACAGTGCCTCGCCACGAGTTTGTGCCGCCGGAAGCAGAAGCCCATGCCTATGACAATCGTCCGTTGCCAATTGGCCATGGGCAAACCATTTCACAGCCATATATTGTTGCAATAATGACAGATATGTTGAATCTGAAGCCGGACAGCAAGGTGCTGGAGTTAGGCACGGGCTCAGGCTACCAGGCAGCCATATTGAGTAGACTGGCGGCTGAGGTTTATACGATCGAAATCGTTGAGCCACTCGGACTGCTGGCAAAAGAGCGTCTGCAGCGGTTGGGTTACGATAACGTCACGACAAAGGTAGGCGATGGCTATTATGGCTGGGAGGAGCATGCTCCGTTTGATGCCATTATAGTGACAGCAGCAGCCAGCCACATTCCTCCGCCCCTGATCAAGCAGTTGAAACCCGGAGGCCGCATGGTTGTACCGGTCGGAAGCCGTTTCATGGTGCAGCAGCTGCTGGTGGTAGATAAACGTGATGACCAGAAGGTGGTCAGCAGACAGGTTTTACCGGTAGTATTCGTGCCAGTAACCGGCAAACATTAAGGCCTGTTAACAAATCGAAAAATGTCACAGCGCCTACCGTATCTCTCAGTTGCGCTGATCTCAGGAGCCGCACTGGCGTACGAAATACTGTTGATGCGACTGTTTTCTATCATACAGTGGCATCATTTCTCCTATATGATCATTGGCCTTGCCCTGCTGGGCTACGGTTTCAGCGGGACCTTTGTTTCCATTTTTCAGTACTGGTTGCGGGTGCGATTCAGGCACGTTTATCTAACCAGCCTGCTGCTGTTTGGCCTGACATCGGTCGCCAGCTTTATGCTTGCCCAGACATTGCCTTTCAATGCTGAATTGATCCTGTGGGACTACCGCCAGGTCGGCTATCTGCTGATTATCTTCCTGCTGCTGAGCCTGCCCTTCTTCTTTGCTGCCACCGCAATCTGCCTGGCATTTATGCAGTATAGCGGACAGGTATCACGCATCTATGCCTGGGACCTGGCAGGTGCCGGCCTCGGTAGCCTCATTGTGATCGGCCTGCTGTTTGTGGTTTTCCCGCAAAATGCTCTACTTGCCATCGGCATGCTGGGGCCGGTGTCCATGCTGGTTGCCAGTGTAGAACTTCGAATAAAGAAGCCTAAACCGGTGCTTGTTGTGCTGGGCCTGTCGACTATGCTGCTGGTACTGGCAGCGGTGGGTCTGGATTTGCACATGTCGCCATACAAGAGTCTGCCCCAGACCCTGCGTGTCAGCGGAACCGAAGTTATTGAGCAGGACTCCAGTCCCTTTGGGATGATCAGCATCGTCGACAGTGCAACGGTTCCTTTCAGACATGCACCCGGACTCAGCCTTGGCAGTGCTGAAGAGCCATTGCCACAGCTGGGTATTTTTACCGACGGCGATAATATGACGGTCATCACGAAGGCAGCTGAAGACATGTCAGAACTTGCCTACCTTGACCAGGTGACGTCAGCATTGCCGTACCACCTGGCTGATCCCGCTTCGGTGCTGATTGTGGGCGCCGGTGGCGGTACAGATATCCTGCAGGCCCTGTATCACTCAGCACTGGTGATTGATGCAGTCGAACTGAATCCCCGGCTGATCGACATCGTCGGCACTCGCTACAGTGATTTCAATGGCTCCCTCTACCAGCGTGAGGGTGTTAGTGTACATGCCGGAGATGTGCGCGGCTTCCTGTCGCAGAACAGGAAAAAGTACGACCTGATACAGCTGTCACTAATGGATGCCTTCAATGCCTCGGCATCCGGCCTGTATGCGCTGAACGATGACTATCTGTATACCATTGAGGCGCTGAAAACGTATCTGGACCACCTCTCCCCGGGTGGCCACCTGGCACTGACGCGCTGGATCAAGATGCCGCCGCGCGATACCTTGAAACTGTTTGCTACGGCAATTGATGTGCTCAACTTACTGGGTGTGGACAAGCCGGCTGAAAGGCTAGCTCTGATTCGTAGCTGGCAGGTGAGTACCTTATTGATCCGAAACGGGACATTTACTGAACAGGACGTACAGAAGATTCGAAAATTCAGTGACGAACGCTCATTTGATGTCGCTTTTGCAGCAGGGATGCCAGCAGCGAAAGACAGCTATAACCAGTTGACAGAACCCTGGTTCCGGAGTGGCACGGCGGCCCTGTTGTCAGAAGGGCGGAGTCAGTATCTTGAAGGCTACAAGTTTGATCTCGAGCCTGCTACCGATGACAAGCCCTATTTCCATCATTTTACAAAATGGTCATCATTACCGGAGATATTCAGACTGCGTGATCGTGGTGGCATGCCGTTGATCGAGTGGGGCTATGTAGTACTGGTGCTGACATTGCTGGTTGCGGCAGTGCTCAGTGTGGTTCTGATTACGCTGCCGCTGCTGGTTCTGCCACGTTCGTCGGTAGCCGATAAAGAGGCGGTCAGCAAAACCCGTGTCATCCTGTATTTCCTGATGATTGGCATTGCTTTTCTGTTTATGGAAATCGCCTTCATGCAAAAGTTTATCCTGTTTCTACACCACCCCCTGTATTCCTTTGCTGTGACTCTGGCCGCGTTCCTGGTCTTCGCTGGACTGGGAAGCTATCTGTCGGCAAAGCTGAGTGATCATTACAGCAGGCGTACTATTCTGAAAGGGTCGATAACAGGTATTGCATTGTTCAGCCTTAGCTATATTTTATTGCTGAATGATCTGTTCATGTGGTTGTCGGTAATTCCCGTATTCTTCAAGATTCTATTGACTATACTGCTTGTTGCCCCACTGGCATTACTGATGGGTATGCCATTTCCACTCGCCCTGTCGGCGCTTGCCGGTCGTGCGCAGACCCTGATTCCATGGGCATGGGGGATCAATGGCTGCGCCTCAGTCATTAGTGCAAGCCTGGCGACATTGCTGGCCATCCATTTTGGTTTCAGTGCCGTGATCCTGATCGCGATATTGCTGTATGCAGGGGTGGTGTTTGTGTACCCAGATCCCGCTAAAACCTGATGCGGTTCACCATAGCAACCCTGTACAGTCCTGCACCGCAGTAAAAAGTTCAAGATGAAAGATTAGAAAAACCAGTTACGATTTTGATAATCCTTAATCCTTAATCCTTAATCCTTAATCCTTAATCCTTAATCCCTGTTCCTTTGTCTTGAAACTCCGTTTCACCTGATAGCTTCAATACTGTATTTCTTCGACAGGATGGTTGGTGTGATCAGCGCATACCCCTGCTGCTGCCAGTGCGCAAGTTCATTGATGGCTGAAGGCACAACTTCGATATAGTCCTGAAAATCGTTTATCGAATATCCATAGTCATTCGCTGCAAGCCCACAGACCTTGAACTTGACGCCTAGCTGAGAGAAATATCGCATCCTGTCTACAGCAGTTTTGTATCGTTCGTAGTTTTTACTTGCGACGGTAACAATTTCCATACCATGGATAACAACTACGATATCCATCATCTCCGGGTCGATACCATAAGGCTCATCCATCAGGCTATTCATCAATGACCTCACCCAGTACAGGGCGGAGTTAATATCCTCTGGTTCATTAAAGTAAAAATCGTATACAACCTGGGGTTCTTTGTAAGGAGTCTCGGTGTAAGTCGCGCTCTCAGCAAAAAGAGAAGTTGGGAGTGCAAAGAGTAAGACAGGAATTATCTTTTTTAAAATACGAATCATGTTATGACCTCCTGTTGTTTTCAGTCTTCATTCTCTGTCTGAGAATTTGAAACTTGAAACGTTCTATCCATTATACGCACAAATCAAAATCATGGGTGGTAACGGTTTTTCTGGAAAGATAACCATATATCCTTTATCTTTGAAGGCATACAGGCAAATCGAGAAAAATAATGGCAGACCAGGGTGTTACCGGCATCAAACGAATTATCAACGCTGCCGGCTATTCGTATGCTGGCTTAATGGCTGCATTTAAGAATGAAGCAGCATTCCGTCAGGAGCTGTTGCTGGTGGCCATTCTTGTACCTGTGGCGTTCTGGTTTGGTGAGGGCAGTATAGAAAAGGCTTTACTTATTTCTTCTTTGTTGCTGGTGTTGATAATAGAACTGATTAATTCGGCAATTGAAAGTGCTATCGACCGCATCGGCTACGAGCAGCATGAAATCTCTGGCCGGGCTAAAGATATTGGCTCTGCGGCGGTTTTTCTTGCCCTGATTAATGCCGCAGTTATCTGGACTTTTTTATTGGTTTTCCAATGACAGAAAAAACACCATCAGCAGAAGAGGCTCAGTTTTATTCAGAACTGCTTCGCGCATATTTTGACAGCGCGAATGATGCTATTTTTGTTCTCTGTGATGAGATGAAATTTCTTGCCTGTAACAAGATGACAGAGCAATGGCTTGGCGTTTCAGAACAGCAGCTGACACGTCATAATCAGCGCACGCCGATTATCCGGCTACTGGGAAGGGATTTTGATGAAAAAAAGTTCAGCAACTTTTTTCAAAATGCGCTCAATGGTCATTCTGTTTCATTTGAATCGTTAATCAGGCCAGACCAGGGAGATGAACGCTGGGCTGAAATTAGTCTTACAAAAGTTGATGTTGAAAGTGGTGATATGGTTATCGCTATAGCGCGTGATATATCAGAGCGAAAAAAACACCTGGCTACTATTGAATACCAGGCTCACTATGATGCCCTGACAGATTTGCCCAACAGGTTATCATTAATCAAACATTTGCATGACCTTAATATTAAACCGGTCCTTTTTATACTGGACATGGATCGTTTTAAGATGATAAACGAAAGCCTGGGTCAGCAGACTGGCGATTTTATCCTGAGAGAAATAGCTCGCCGTCTGCAGCATATAACTGATGATGCTGCAGGTGAGTTTGTTGCAAGGTTTGGTGGAGATATGTTTGCACTGGTTATTCCGGATATTGATCTTTTACAGGCGCGTTCCATGGCGCAGACGATCCGGCAACTAATCTCACAACCCATCATTGTTGAGACAGGAAAAATAAGTCTTGATTGTGCGATAGGTATAGCCTCTTCAGCAGTGCATAGCCGCGATAAAAATGAGCTTATTCAGTTTGCTGAGGCTGCAATGTACACAGCCAAGTCGGAGAAACTCGGTGTCAATATCTATAACCCGGATACCATTCTGACATCGTCTGATCATCTGCAACTGGTTGCCGAACTGAGTGAAGCACTGGCTTCAATTGATGTTCAGCCTTTTTATCAACCTATAGTGAATATGCATTCCGGCACTATTCATGTCGAAGCACTAGCACGGTGGCAGCACCCTGATCATGGTTATATGGCAGCGGATAAATTTATCTATATTGCAGAAGAAAGCGGCTTAATTAACAGGCTAACATCTAAAATTATACAAACAGCAATTGACGAGTGTTCAGTATTAATACACGACAAGACGATCGAGAACCTGTCTATCAATCTTTCACCTTATTGTTTATCAAATACAGAACTTCCTGCTGAAATTGAAGCTTACTTAAAGCGGTATAAAGTCAGGCCGGGTGCGATTACTCTTGAATTAACAGAGTCATTCGTTATGTCCAGTATCTCCGTAGCACAGGATACAATTCTGTCTCTGCATGAACTTGGACTGGCATTTTCTATTGATGATTTTGGTACCGGTTCTTCTTCACTCGCCAAGCTCAAACAAATGACACTGAAGGAATTGAAAATTGATAAAACCTTTATCACCGATATTAATCATAATGAAAACGATGCAGCGATAACATTCGCGTCTATACAGATGGCCCATGGGCTTGGGCTTGAAGTTGTGGCAGAAGGTATAGAAAATGAAGCTACGTGGCTAAAGCTGAAACAAATGGGCTGTGACTATGGCCAGGGTTTCTGGGTGGCAAAACCTATGCCATACGATGAACTTGTTATATGGCTTGCAGCTCACCACAAAAAACAATTGCAGGTTTAAATGTCCAGGCCCCCAGCCTCTCCCTTTCCCGACACCCTGACGATGATGCATGAGCTGATAGCCTGCCCGTCAGTCAGTAGTGTCAGTCCTGATATTGATATGAGTAATCTCACCGTTATTGAGAAGCTGGCGGGCTGGCTTGAAGACCTCGGCTTCGAAGTAGAGGTTATTCCTTTGCTAGCCTCTCCTGGGAAAGCCAACCTGGTGGCTACACTGGGGCAGGGGCAGGGTGGCCTGGTGCTGGCGGGTCATACTGATACCGTGCCGTTTGACGAACAGCTGTGGAAATCTGATCCACTGGCACTGACCCAGGCAGATAACCGTTTATATGGCATGGGTATGTCAGATATGAAAGCCTTCTTTGCCCTGGCTATCACAGCGGCACAGAAGTTTTCTGTTAGTGATCTGAAAGAACCCCTCATCATCGTTGCCACAGCTGATGAAGAATCGACCATGGACGGTGCCCGTGAGCTGGCAGCCAGCGGTCGGCTGCAGGCCAGGCAAGTGGTGATCGGTGAACCGACCGGGCTACGGCCGGTAAACATGCACAAGGGAATGATAATGGAGTCGCTACATGTACATGGCTGTTCCGGCCATTCAAGCGATCCCGCACTGGGTGCCAATGCGATGGAGGGCATGCACCACGTTATCACTGAGATACTTAACTGGCGAACCGAGCTGCAGCAGCGGTTTCAGGATCCCCAATTTAAAGTGCCCGTACCGACCTTGAATCTGGGGCGGATATTTGGCGGTGACAATCCGAATCGTATTTGCGGCGATTGTGAGCTGCATTTCGATCTGCGTCCTCTGCCAGGTATGCTGGCCGATGAATTACTGGCAGAGTTAAAGCCGCGTTTGAATGATGCTGTCAGAGATATGGCGCTTGATTTAACTCTCAACCCGTTAATGAAACCTGTGCCGCCGTTTGCGGCAAAAGAGGGTTCTGAGATTGTTGCAGCCGTTGAACATCTAACAGGTACCGCTGCTGAATCAGCAGCCTATTCGACAGAAGCTCCTTTCTTCAAGGATGCCGGCCTTGATGCCGTCATACTCGGGCCGGGTGACATTGCCCAGGCACATCAACCGGATGAATATCTGGCACTGGACAGGGTACAGCCGATGATAGATGTACTGGAAAGCCTGATTCAACGATTTTGTGTTGCTTAAGGGCACTTTATTAATTATGGGCAGCATTTTGAGCCCAAAATCTCCAGCAGCTTCGTTGCTAAGTGCTTGCAATAGAACTACTATTACAAGCACTTAGCACCTTGTTCCTGAATACCTTGAATCACAATCTGACGTATCCAGAATTCTGTGGGCTGCCCTGATAAGTAAGTACATAGCTGAAAGACTCAAAGAGAAAAATGGTTAAAAAGAAAGCACAACAGACAAGCCAGCCGTATGACTTTGTAGCGGCATTCCGTCAGTCGGCACCATATATCCATGCGCACCGGGGTAAGACCTTTGTGCTGGCATTTAGTGGTGAAGCGGTAGCGGATGAGCACTTTCCCGTGCTTGTTCAGGATATAGCACTGCTCAACAGTCTGGGCGTGCGTCTGGTTATTGTTCATGGGGCCCGTCCTCAGATTGAACAATGCCTGCAGCAAAGGAAAAGTAAAAGTGAGTATGTCAACGGCATACGGGTAACGGACGCGGTTGCCATGGCCTGTACGCGGGATGCTGTCGGGAGCATTCGAGTACAGATCGAGGCACTGTTTTCAGTTGGTATAGCTAATTCTCCGATGGCAGGTGCCGGCATTCATGTGGCGTCGGGTAATTTTATTTCTGCCTGCCCTTACGGCATCCATGACGGTGTCGATTTTGGCTATACCGGTAAGATTAGAAAGCTGGATAGCGAGGCATTATTGCGTAATCTAGACGACCGTTCTATCGTCATGTTGTCACCGCTGGCCTATTCAGTCACCGGCGAGGTGTTTAACATCAAATCTGAGCAGGTAGCCACCTATACCGCTTCAGCCATAAATGCCGACAAATTAATCTTTCTGCTTGACGGTAAAGGCCTGCGCGATGCACGGCGGCAAATTATTCGCCAGTTGACAGGGCTGCAGGCAGAAAAGCTTCTTAGTTCCCGGCGCAAGCTGGATACGGAGGCAGAGATACATTTACGGAGTGCGATTGAAGCCAGCCAGAAGGGCGTTGAAAGAATACACCTGATCCCAGAATGGAGCAAAGGGGCCTTACTTCAGGAACTGTACACCCGTGACGGAGCCGGGACGCTGGTAATGGCCAGTGATTATGAAGTAACTCGTCAGGCAGGTATTGATGATATTGGCGGTATCATAGGACTGATCCAGCCACTGGAACAACAGGGGTTGCTGGTCAAGCGTTCACGCGAGCAACTGGAGATGTCTATAGAGCAATTCTATGTGATGGAGAGGGATGGCCTGATAACAGCCTGCGTGGCGGTGATCCCGTATCCTGAGAATGGCATGGCTGAGCTTGCCTGTCTGGCCGTGCATGCTGATTACCGCAAAGCCGGCCGTGGCGATGCGATGCTAAAATTTGCTGAAAGTCAGGCGCAGGCACTGACTATGCAAGGCCTGTTTGTCCTGACTACACAGGCCTCCCACTGGTTTCTCGAAAGAGGCTTCGAAACCATGAAACTGGCAGACTTACCGGTGAAAAGGCGCTCTTTATACAACTATCACCGCCAGTCCCGTGTTTATTTCAGATCACTAAAACCCTGAAGATGCTTCCAGCGAGTCGTCATTGTGCACGAAGCGTGGCAATCCCATAGTTAGAATCAATCAGCTGGAGATTGATTCGTCACTAGCTTCCTGGTAATAGCTGCACACCAGGAGGTGGCCTATCTCATTGATTACAATCAAATATATCGATATTCTTCACACGTGATGACACAGGTTAGCTGACAGAATATGTTTATGAGTATGGCTCGGCACATCCTGAGGGTAGCCAGAGTGGTATGCCAGCCCCTGCTGGGCTAAAATAGCGCGCACTTTCGCATTGTCCGGAGATTTGAGTTTGGGTGGAGCAACACTGATTGAACAAGGTCTGAATCTGATGCTGTATGGCATGGGTACCGTCTTTGTTTTTCTAACTGTCCTTGTCATTACAACTGTCTCGATGTCAACGATCATTAAACGCTGGCTACCAGACGAGGAAATCCCTGTTCCATCTTCCGTGAAAAGCCATGCAGATGTGGATGACCACATCGTTTCTATCATTCAGGCGGCACTCGCCAAACACCGCTGCCGTTGGCAGAAATAACAAGATTCTCCAGGAAACTCTCCTTTCATGACTGAAAACAAGCAAGCTTTGGGTATAACGGATGTCGTGCTACGCGATGCACACCAGTCATTGTTCGCTACCCGATTGCGCCTGGATGATATGTTGCCGATTGCGGAGAAGCTTGACCAGGTCGGCTTTTGGTCGCTGGAATCCTGGGGCGGAGCTACCTTTGATGCATGTATACGTTTTCTGGGTGAAGATCCATGGGTACGAATTCGTGAGCTGAAAGCCGCAATGCCGAATACTCCACAGCAGATGCTGTTTCGTGGTCAGAATATTCTTGGTTACCGGCATTATGCTGATGATGTCGTCTGCAAATTTGTAGAGCGTGCTGCCGTTAATGGTGTGGATGTGTTCCGGGTGTTTGACGCGATGAATGACCCGCGAAACCTTGCCACTGCCATCAAAGCAGTTGTCAACGTCGGTAAACATGCCCAGGGCACGCTCTCTTATACAGTAAGCCCGGTGCACAGTATCGACACCTGGCTAGATCTGGCGCGCGAGCTTGAGGATATGGGTTCACATTCTATCTGTATTAAAGACATGGCCGGGCTGCTGACGCCTTATGCCGGCTATGAACTGGTCACGCGCCTTAAGCAGACGGTGGATGTCCCGATACACATGCAGTCTCATGCAACGACGGGGATGTCTACGGCTACTGCTTTGAAATGTATCGAAGCCGGCATAGATAATGTGGATACATCAATCTCATCAATGAGTATGACTTATGGTCACTCACCGACAGAATCGCTGGTTGCCATTCTGAAGGGTACGGATAGAGACACCGGACTGGACCTTGGTCTGCTAGAGGAAATTGCTGCTTATTTCCGTGAGGTCAGAAAGAAATATGCCTGTTTCGAAGGGTCGCTGAAAGGCATCGATTCACGAATTCTTGTGGCGCAGGTGCCGGGTGGCATGCTGACGAATATGGAAGGACAGCTGCGCGAGCAGGGGGCAGCAGACCGCTTTGATGACGTGCTGGCGGAAATACCGGCAGTGCGTAAGGATCTCGGCTATATCGCGCTGGTGACGCCAACGTCACAAATCGTAGGTACCCAGGCGGTCCTCAATGTATTGACCGGGGAACGGTATAAAAGTATATCTCTGGAAACAGCCGGGGTACTGAAAGGCGAATATGGCGCAACACCCGCGCCTGTCAATAAAGAATTACAGCAGCGTGTTCTTGAAGGCGGGGAGCCCATCACCTGTCGACCCGCAGATCTGATCGATGATGAACTGGAAAAGCTGGCATCTGAACTTGAGCAAATTGCCGGTGAGAACGGTATTCAGCTGGCTGATGGCGAAAATGAAATTGATGATGTGCTGACCTATGCACTGTTTCCACAGGTAGGCCTTAAATTCCTGGAAAATCGTGGCAATCCTGATGCCTTCGAGCCGGTGCCAACAGGTGTTGAGCATGAGCTTGTCACCAATGAGGAGGGTGACGAGGTTTACACCGTCACTGTCGAAGGTCAGCCCTATGTTGTGGCCGTGCGCAATGGCGGGGAAATTTCTACCATTACGCCTGCTGCCGGTAATCTGCCGGCGACGGACTCTTCAACACCATCTCCGGCAGCAGGTAGTGGAACAGGCACCATTATTCAGGCTCCACTGGCGGGGACTATATTCAAAATCCATGTGACCCCCGGCCATTCTGTCGCGAAAGGCGATGTTGTGATCATTCTGGAAGCGATGAAAATGGAAACAGAGATACGCAGTTCGCAGCCGGGTGTGGTGTCAGAAATACTTGTGCACGAAGGTGATTCAGTCACAGTTGGCGACAACCTTCTGCTGATTAAATAAGGCAGACAAGTGCTCCATCAACATGATAATTGCGAGTTCAGTAAGCTTGTCTACGTTCACGGCAAGGCGCGTCTTGCTGGTAATGGTTATTACCTTACCAGGAGACGGAACGCAGTCCGTGGGTGTAGACAAGCTTACCCTGAAAGCATCCCTGTGGTGTCACGCAACTGCGTTCAAGTGCTCGACAAGGGAATGGCCATTAGCTTCACACTGCGCCTTGCTGCAGAACACCACAGGAATGCTGAACCCGTAATGATCACATTGATGGAGCACTAGATGGAGAAGCTAATCGGTTTATGGCAGAGCACTGGCATGTTCCAGATGGATTTCGGGCAGCCGATCATGATGGTCATCGGTTTTTTTCTATTGTATCTGGCCATACGCAAAGGCTTCGAGCCACTGCTGCTTTTACCGATAGGCTTTGGCGCTATACTGGTTAATATTCCGGGCGCCGGGTTCATGGATGCCCCGCTGATTGAGGCAGGGCATACTATCGCACCCGGTGGCTTTCTTTATTATATCTACAATGTTGGCATCTCTACCGGCGCTTTTCCTTTGATAATTTTCATGGGCGTGGGGGCTATGACTGACTTTGGCCCCCTGCTGGCCAACCCGAAAACCCTTTTTCTTGGTGCTGCGGCCCAGTTCGGTATCTTTGCTACGGTACTTGGAGCGGTCGCTGTTAGTTCCATGGGCTGGATTGATTTCAGCATCTCGGATGCAGCAGCAATCGGTATTATTGGCGGAGCGGACGGCCCTACAGCCATTTTCGTCGCCAGCAGACTCGCCCCTGATCTGCTCGGAGCGATCGCCGTTGCGGCATATTCCTATATGGCACTGGTGCCCATAATCCAGCCGCCCATAATCCGCTTGCTGACAACACATGAAGAGCGTTGTATCGAAATGGTGCAGTTACGACATGTTTCCCGAACAGAGAAGATCATGTTTCCATTGCTTATACTGGTGCTGGTTGCTTTGCTGTTGCCAACTGCGGCACCCTTACTGGGTATGTTTGCGCTTGGCAATCTGATGCGGGAAAGTGGTGTAGTAGATCGGCTCAGTGATACAGCACAGAACTCATTAATAAATATCGTTACCATTTTCCTGGGTATTGCTGTTGGCTCAAAAATGAGCGCCGAACATTTTCTTAACACCAAGACACTGGGTATACTTGCGTTGGGAATAGTTGCCTTCGGCATCGGTACCGCTACAGGTATCCTGATGGCAAAATTGATGAACACAGTTTCAAAGCACAAAGTTAACCCGCTTATTGGTTCAGCCGGTGTTTCGGCTGTGCCGATGGCAGCTCGAGTCTCCAACCGTATGGGGCTGGAGGCCAACCCGCATAACTTCCTGCTAATGCATGCAATGGGACCAAATGTGGCAGGTGTCATTGGCTCTGCGGTTGCCGCGGGTGTTATGATTGCCTTACTAACTTGACTCTGCGGTTATAAACCATGCTAAAGCCTCTCTTTTTCTCCTTGTTAATTCTGTTTGCGGCGAGTGCAAATGCATCCGGCATCGCTAAGTTCAAAGGAATGGATGGTGGAAAGCCTTACACCCTTAGCCTTGAGTATCTCGATCAAACGACATCCCGAATCGATATGGATACTAAAAACGATGCGACAGGTTATCTGCTGTTTAATAAACAGCAGGCACAGGTAATTAGTTCCTATCAGGGGAACACCCTGGTTATGGATCTGGCAAGCATGAACCAGATGGCTCAGAGCGTGGGTGTAATGAAAATGCTCGGAATTGATTCTGAAACCCTGCTGGTCCATGTCATCAGCATGAAGGCGACAGGAAAAGAGGAAACAGTTGCGGGGATGGCTGGTGAGGTTTACAAAATTACCTGGTCGAGAAACAATGTTAAGCATCAGGACGAGCTGGTGTTGAGCCGTTCCCCACTGGCGTGGGAATATACTGCTGCCTGGATCGATGCTATTGATGTTATCAGTAAAACAAGTCCGTCAATTCAGATCAAAGGAGATGAACTGATGACGAGAATAAAAAAAGATAAGCTGGGTATACTTCGTTTCGGAAGTCAAATTCAGCTTGTTTCTGCACACAGTAAGGCTGTCGACCCTGCACGCTTTGTGGCTCCGGACACCAGCTTCAATTTACCGGGCTTAAATGATCTGCTGGGGAATCTTTGATAAATAATATACCCTTAAGAAGGAGATAATAAAATGAAAAAATTACTAATGGCAATCTTTCTGCTTTCACCTGTGACGGTCTTCGCGCAGCAGCAAATGGATCCGGAGATGATGCAGCAGCTTCAGGAGATGTCGGCATGTATGGCGACAATCGATCAAAACGAGATTAATGGTCTGGAGAAAGAATCAGATAAATTTGAAGCGGAAGTGAAAGGTCTTTGTAAGAGTGGCAAGCGAGATGAAGCTCAGAAGAAAGCCATAGAGTTTAGCCAGAAAGTGTTAAAGTCACCGGCTATGGTAACCATGCGCAAGTGCACAGAGAAAATGCCTGCTGCCATGAAAGGACTGGTGCCGGACATGTCAGCTGAAAAAATAGCGAAAGATTTTAGTAATCATCATGTTTGTGATGAGATGTAATCGATATCTCGAAGCAGCATAACGAAAATTTTGATTTTTAAAAAATAACACTCAAACTGGAGTTTTTATAATGAGAAAGTCTGTAGCACGTCAACATATTACAGGCATCACTTTTCTGCTATTTCTTGTGCCTTTTGTATTTTGCGGCAATGCCATGGCTGCTACAGCACAGGAAATTGATGCCAAGGTGGATGCAACATTGAAAATTTTTCGTGCCCAGGTACCGGGCGCAATGCAATACCTTAGTGTTGCCAAGGGTGTACTGGTATTCCCCAGTGTTTTTAGAGCAGGGGTAGGAATTGGTGGTGAATACGGAGAAGGCGCTTTACGAATAAACGGCAAGACGGTCGATTACTGGAGTACTGCATCGGCTTCGATCGGCTTTACCTTCGGCGCTCAAAGCAAATCGCTAGTAATGATTTTTCTTGAGGAAGAAGCACTGGTCAAATTTCGTCACAGCGAAGGCTGGCGCGCGGGTATAGATGGTTCAGTCGCATTTGTTGAATGGGGTACCTCAGAGAATATTGATACGACGAATACCAAGGATCCAATCCTTGGATTTGCATTCGGCAACAAGGGGCTGATGGCTAATGTCGCGCTAGAAGGATCGAAGTTTATACTTCTTAATAAGGAATAAAAATGTCGTAGGTCATCAGTCGTATGTCGTATGTCAAAAATCTTGTAATTTTTACATTTTGGTTTCAGTCTGGAGACATAAGACATAAGACATAAGACATAAGACATAAGACATAAGACATAAGACATAAGACATTATTTAACCTTTTCTGCCGCCTTCATTCTTGCCTCTTCAGCTTCGATAACTGATTTGAAGGCGAGGTAATATTTCATAATGTTAGCAACGTAGTTTACCGGTTCGCTGCTGGTGTAACGCCGTGTTACATCTTCCACATTAAAAAACCACTTGTTCGGGTCTTTCCCCAGCTTTTTTGCCTTATTACGCATCTTAGTTATTTTCCCCGGGCCTGCGTTATAGGCGGCCAGTGTAAAGGCCAGTTGCTCAACTGGTGCTATCCTGGGGTCAGAGAAATATCTGGATCGCAGAAAAGCCAGGTACTTGGTTGCAGCGTGAATATTCTTATCATAGGACTTGGCTACACCGGTAATTTTTATATTCTTGTCCGCCGCCGTAGAGGGTTTTATCTGCATGACGCCAACAGCACCATGATTACTTTTTCTGTGCTGGTTTAGCTTTGACTCCTGGTAACCCAGGGCCGTCAGCATGACCCAGTCGATATTGTATTCCTTGCCATATTTCATGAATGACTTCTGATATTCATGGAGTCGCTTCATTACACTATTTTTGACCGGGTTCTCGATCCATTTTGTATTTTTGTAGTAGCGGTTGAATAAAATATTGCCCTGCTTAGTGCCTTGTTTATATTTTTTTAGAAACAGGTTTAATTTATAGGCTAAATCATCATTGTCCTTTCTGACTGCCCAGGCGATCTGACTGCCTGTACTGATTGCGGCACTGGCTTCCGGGACGATATCTTTAAGCGTGTGTGACCAGATATCAGCGATGTGACTGTCAATGATTGTGTATTGATAGATCCCGGCATTCACCATCTGCAGTAAATCTTCGCTGACAAGGTTTTCATCCGCTTCTATGATGTTGATGGCCGGTTTCTTCTCTTTTTGCAACTCATCGCTTAGATGTTTTAGGTGAGTATAATA
>JBLYYR010000237.1:0-11862 GCA_048550195.1 Arenicellales bacterium | reverse complement strand
CACGGGTTATTTATAAAATGCTAAAAGATGATAGGGATTATTATGTCTGAAAAAAATAAATGCTAAGAAAAAGTTGAAATTTCAAGCGGGATGTTCAGGTCTATATTTTATACTCGAGTATAAAATATAGACCTGACCCCATCGATTGCTTTTAGCTTTGAACTTTCTACTGCCTTTCTAGAACAGCGAGAACGGGCCGTTATAGCTGTCTCTGACATTCACAGCATAATAACTGTCAATATTCGTCCCGTCTCCTAACCTTCCGTTCTCACCTGAGCCCCAGGAAAAAACCTTACCATCGCTGCGCAGGGCCAGGCTGTGGATGCTTCCTACGGAGATTTCCATGATATTTCCAAGTGGCGTACCATCACTCAGAATCACTTCAGCGGTACCGGGTACAGAAACATTTGTGCCGTCACCCAGCTGGCCATTGCTGTTATTCCCCCAGGAAATAACCTGCCTGCTCATTGTAATGGCCAGAGTATGAGAATCACCCAGTGCTACCCGGTAGATGCCGGTAATCGGTTCACCTTCACCATCGATGACAGGTTTTGCATAGGACTTCTCGGGAGTGTCTGAAATAGCATCGTCAGACTCTTCGTCAGAGCTGTCGTCCTCTACAGGCTCGGCCACTACCGAATTTCCCCAACCCAGCAACACACCATTGCTTTTCACTGCTGCACTGTCATCCACTCGCGCTGCAATGCTGGTGATGCCTGATATATTGACCCCTTCACTGCTTTGCACATATACCGGATAGGGGCGCTGCGTCAGGGTACCATCAGCAAGCTGTCCCGCACTGTTCTCACCCCAGGCGAGGACATTGCCCGTGTTCGTCAGTGCCAGCAGATGATTATCACCTGCTGCAATCGCCACAATACCTGTATAGCGGTTACCCAGCTCATCCTGCATGTACATCAAATCATTATTATTGACCGGGTCACCGTCTTTGTAGCGGCTGTCAATGAATTCTATATTCGGATCAAAAAACTTGTCGCGGAAGCGGTTTACCGGCTCACGGCTTTGCTCTCTGTCTTTAAAGGCAGTCAAGTTACCCCAGACCAGGACATTTCCTTCCTGATTCACGGCGGCAGCAAAGTTTGTTCCCAGCGCCATGGTGATAATGTTGGCGATCGGCTTGCCGTCGGGGTCTACGATTTCTGTCGGGTATACCAGTGCGGTGGATTCAGGTTCTGGCTCTATCGGCTGTACAGGGTCTGTTCCATCACCATCATCCGGTACATCGCCCAGAAATTTACCGCTGTACAGGAGGCCACTGCCCAGCTGTCCGTTTTCATTCGGACCCCAGCCCAGCAGGGTTGCGTCATCCAGCAGGACAAGATTGTTATCGCCATGAGCAACAACCGCAATGGCACCATCCAGCGAGTTATAACGAATATCGACAACAGGAATGGGATTTAGCGAGTCAAGTGTTGTACCATCACCCAGCTGGCCATTGGCATTAGCACCCCATACAGACTGGCTGCTATTGCCGGAGGCAGTAAGATTATGGGCTTCACCACTGGCAATCCTGTCGGCAAAAAGTGAGCAGGAAAACATCAGGCCAACAACTCCGAAAGCTAAAGAAAGCTTATTCAAGCGAATTTTTGATAACATTTTTCCAATCCAGTAGTAATTCTTAGTGATGACTCTGCTATATTTACACCTATATTATTAATAATATGCCGAAACATACTGATATTCCACTAAAAATCATATAATTTAAGCAGTAGTGATTTATTGAATATCTTGTCATTAGGCGTGTTGTATGCTGATCTCTTTATTTAAATCAATTGCTTAGAGATTGTTCTTTGTAGCCGTTCCATAAAGTAGCTGGCAACGCTTTGTACCTGACAATGATGAATTTATATCAGATTTCCCTTAAAACAGATTGAACAGGCACTAGACTGACACCCTGAGATCATTAAAAACTGATGGCGACAAAAACCCTGCATCCCGCTTTTGCGACAACCTTCAGCCTGCTGCTGATGCTGACGCCGGTCGCTGCACAGGCGCAGACACCCGTAGATATTAACCCGGTTGATTTACCGAATCATGCCAAAGACAAGCTGACGCTAAATTTTGAAGATGCCGATATCCATGCGCTGATCAATGCCGTTTCAAAGATTACCGGCAAAAATTTTATTGTTGACCCGCGCGTCAAAGGCAAGGTGACGCTGATATCGGGATCTGAGCTGGGTCCGAATGAGATTTATCAGGTTTTTCTGTCAGTGCTGGAAGTACATAATATTATTGCTGTCGAATCAGACGGACTGGTCAAGCTGCTGCCCAAGGCGATCTCCAAGCAGACTGCTACACCGACGAAATTTGGCGATCTGGACATCCAGGGGGACGTGCAGATCACCGAAGTCTATCAAATGAAATACGGTTCTGTGCGCGATATCCTGCCAATATTAAAACCGTTGCTGCCGCCAACCAGCCATTTCGCGGCACACGCACCCACCAACACACTCATACTTACCGACACGGCTGCAAACATTAACCGTATCCTGAGTATTGTCAGAGAAATGGATCAGGAAGATACTATCGGAGACACCCATGTCATTTATTTACAGCATGCACAGGCCAAAGAAGTCGCGGGGCTTTTGACCGAAACAATAAATTCCTATCAGAAGTCGTCCGATCCAAAGGCAGCTCAACAAACGATGTTGATCAAGGCTGATGAAGCAACTAACGCGCTAGTCATCCATGCCAGGAGTGAGCAGATGGTTGTCATCCGCAGCATCGTTAATCAACTGGATATTCGACGCGCACAGGTCTATGTCGAAGCAATCATCGCTGAAATTAAAGACGACCGCCTGGGTCAACTGGGTATTTCCTGGGAAGGCACCAGTGTTAACTCCAATGGCCAGGTCAGCGGTGCAACGGAGTATGATATCGGGCAGGGCGGGCTGCGGCTTGGTTTCCTGTCAGGTTTTGTCACCAGCCTGACCGGTGACCGTGTGCCGGAGTTCAATATCATTCTCCACGCCCTGCGCACTGACAGTGAATCCAATGTCCTGTCCACACCGAATCTGCTAACACTGGATAATGAAGAAGCGGAGATTCGTGTCGCTCAGGAAGTCCCCTTTATCACCGGTCAATTTACCACCAACGTCTCTACTAGCGCGCCGCCACCCGCCGCTGGAGCATCACCAATAGTCAATCCGTTTCAAACCATCACCCGCAAGGATGTCGGGCTGATACTGAAGATCAAGCCTCAGATTAATGAAGGCAACACCATACGTCTGGAAATAGCAGAAGAGCTTTCAAATATCAGCCCGACACGTGTTCTTGGTGCTTCTGACCTGATCACCAACAAGCGCATCGTCAAATCCACCGTAGTGGTCGATAGCGGTCAAACGATAGTACTCGGTGGCCTGATGATGGATGACCTTTCAAACACGGCCGACGGTGTACTCGGCCTGTCAAGCGTCCCGATCGTCGGTGGACTGTTCCGCAACAAGCAGAAACAGCAACGCAAGGTTAATCTTATGCTGTTTTTAAAGCCCACCATCATTCGCTCGAACAGCGACATGGCTGGATTCACTGAACGAAAATACGGCAGTATGCGTACACGGCAGATCGAGGCCACTCAGCGATCGGAGTACCTGATCCGTGACATAACGCCAACAGTGATGCCTCCTCTGAATGAGTCGGCTGAAATCACCCGCATGGATGACGCCATGCAGTCAGATAAGAAAAAGAAGAAAGAAAAAGCACTACAGGCTGACCAGGAGAATTGCAGCGATGACCCCTATTCAGACACCCCCTGCACAGGCAACTAGATCATGAGCCTGCCGGAAGCCAGCAGTAGCAGTGACGAGGCTCTGAACCAGCCAGCAGACAGCGAACTCGAACTGCCCTATCGCTTTGCACGGGAGCATAATGTTCTGCTCATTGGAATAGACGACAAAGAAGACAAAAGAACCGCTGCCCTGTGGTGCACTGCTATACCACCGTTTGCCACCATTACCGAATTGCAGCGATTCCTTAATGCGGGGATATACTTCAAAACCATCAGTCAGATAAAATTTGACAACCTGCTGCGAAAATCCTATAGCAGGGGCTCGTCCGAGGCCACACAGATGGCCGAAGACCTCGGCGAAGATATAGATCTTGAGCAATTGATCCAGGACATCCCGCAGGCCACCGATCTGCTGGAGGAAGCCGACGACGCTCCCATTATCCAGCTCATCAACGCCCTGTTTAACCAGGCCATCCGCGAGCAGGCCTCTGATATCCATATTGAGGCCTATGAAAATCATTCAGTGGTGCGATTCCGGGTGGACGGTGTATTAAAAGACATTACCAACTTTCACCGTGGATTCCATGGCGCCGTAGTATCTCGCCTTAAAGTCATGGCGAAACTCGATATTGCCGAGAAGCGCCTGCCGCAGGATGGTCGCATCTCACTGCGTGTCGGTGATCACGCCATCGATGTCCGTGTTTCAACCCTGCCGACCCAGCACGGTGAACGCATCGTCCTGCGTATACTCGACAAACAGGCCTCCCGCTTTGATATCGTTCAACTAGGCATGGACTCAAGCATGCAGGAACGTTTCAAGGAATTGACTCGCGCGCTGCATGGCATGTTTCTGGTAACCGGCCCCACAGGCTCAGGCAAGACAACAACCCTGTATGCAGGCCTCAGTCACATTGACCGCACCAAACGAAATATTGTGACTGTCGAAGACCCGGTGGAATACGACCTGGAAGGCATAGGGCAGGTACACGTCAATATAAAGGCAGGCCTGACCTTTGCCAGTGGGCTGCGATCAATACTGCGGCAGGACCCGGACGTGGTACTGATAGGTGAAATACGAGATTTAGAAACTGCCGAAATTGCCATACAGGCCAGTTTGACTGGCCATTTAGTACTATCTACTTTACACACCAATACCGCAGTGGGCGCTATCACACGTCTGCAGGATATGGGCGTCGACAGTTATCTGATCGCCTCCAGCCTTAGTGGAATACTGGCACAAAGACTGGTTCGAATGCTTTGTGACCACTGCAAAAAGGCGGTTCCGACTACTGATAAAGAAAGAGAAATACTGGGCTTGAGCGATGATGAGGAAGTCGATATCTTCCAGCCCGTAGGCTGCGCAGAATGCAACCATACTGGATTCCGAAACCGAATCGGTATCTTCGAGCTAGTCACCATCACACATGAAATCAAAACCATGATTCATAATGCGGTTGACGAGCAAACCTTATTGGACGAAATAAGAAAGAGTTGCCCGTCTATCCTCAGTGACGGGCTCAGCCGCGTACGCCAGGGCATCACCAGCCTTGATGAGATACTGCGCGTAACGATGTACGATTAGAAAAAAATACACACAATATGGCTGCATACGAATATCAGGCACTGGACGATAAAGGACATACTCGTGAGGGAGTACTGACTGGCGATACCCCGCGCCAGGTCCGGCAGATGCTACGTGACCAGGGACTGGTTCCTCTGTCCCTGAATGCCCTCAGCGAAAATGTGGTGCAGGGGCAGGTCAGCACCAGCCGCAAGCGTATACCACCCGCTGAGCTGGCCGTAATCACACGCCAGTTTTCAACACTGCTCGGTGCCGGACTGACTATTGAAGAATCACTCGAAGGCCTGATCGAGCAGGCAGACAGTCATCGAATTCGATCCATTCTGACCTCGATCCGATCTTCAGTGATGGAAGGCCAGTCACTGTCTGATGCCATCGGTGAATTTCCCGCAGCCTTTCCCAGTCTGTATCGTGCCTCGCTGCATGCCGGAGAGGAAACCGGACGCCTGGACGATGTCCTGGAACGGCTGGCAGACTACATGGAGAACACCACCGCATTGAAACGGCGCATTCTTATTGCCCTGATCTACCCCATCATCCTGACACTGGTGGCCATCCTTATCGTCACCGGCCTGCTGACTTATGTGGTGCCTAAGGTGGTTAAGGTGTTTGAAGAATCCGGTCAAACACTCCCCTTACTTACCCGTGGCATGATCGCGATCAGTGATTTCCTGCAAAACTGGGGCCTGTGGATTTTACTGGCCCTGTTTCTCGGCGGCATTGCTTTCCACTTCTTCTTCAAGCAGCCGGGACCGAAACTGGCACTGCATAAATTCCTTCTTGGTGTACCCATGTTGAGCAGTATCATACGCAACCTGAACACATCCGTTATGGCAAGAACGCTGGCGATAATGTCTGGCAGCGGCGTGCCGCTACTTTCTGCAATGACTGCCAGCAGTAGGGTAGTGAACAACCTGGCAATGCGCCAGGCGATGGAACAGGCCAGGATTGATGTCGGTGAAGGTATGAGCCTGAACAAGGCATTGAAAAAGAGCAAACTATTTCCGCCACTGCTTACACAGATGGTGGCCAGTGGCGAATCCAGTGGCAAACTTGCCCAGATGCTGGAGAAATCTGCCGAGGTGCAGGAAAATGAACTGGAAGCCCGTACCTCCATCATGGTTGGTCTGTTTGAACCGATGATGATCCTTGTCATGGGTGCTGTCGTACTGGTTATTGTGCTGGCAATACTGCTTCCGATTTTTGATTTAAATGAGTTAATCTATGCCAAGTAATGCAGGCTTAATGTCGCTATCAGGAAAGGCCGTCACTGCGGCTATCTACCTGATCGTCCTCGGCCTGCTGATCTGGGTAGCAATGGATTTTTACCAGCGTTACCAGTTCCACCGGGACTGGAAAAACAAACAGCATGCAGAGAGTTCCGCAGCAGTAAATACACCACAGGCAATCAACCCTCAAAATACCTTACAGGTAGCTAATCAGCGCCTGTTCGGAGATGAAAAAACTGCCTTAGCGCCCGAAACCATGACCCAGGCTCCGGCCACACGTCTAAACCTGATACTCATTGGCGTAATTGCTGCGCAAGATAATGGCATATCAAAAGTTATTATCCAGATAGATAACTCCGACGTAGGCGTCTATTCTGTCGGCGACAAACTGCCAAAAGGAAATGCCACGATAGAAAAGATAGAAGCCACGCAAGTATTGCTGAGACGAAGTGGCAAACTTGAAAGCCTGGCGATCATACGGCCAGAGCTGGAGAATACTGCAGAAGAGGTTGAGGAATAGGGATTACGTTTTACGTTTTACGTTTTACGTTTTACGTGAAATTGTAGGAGCGCCGCTCGGCGCGAAGACTTTATTCTTTTGATTTTACGTAATACGTAAAACGATTGCTGTCCCACAAAGAAATATCAATGGATGAGTAAGCGTTGATTGTGCTGCTTTCACGGAAGCTTAAAGGCTTCGGAGACATGAAAAACAGCCTTCCCAGACCTGAAGAACAAAAAGAGTTCTCTCGCGGGGTTCACGGAGAACGCGGGGGAGGTCAAAAACTTTTTTCGCTGTAAATCAAAATATTTTTTCTTTTGCTTTCTCTGCGGGCCCTGCGAGAGGAAAGTTTTTCTGCTGTTTGCCTGATGCACGTTCAGAATCAAAATGGCAATGAAAAGTTTATGGGACAACAGTGACGTAAAACGTAATACATAATACCTTCTTCACCTCTGCTTCAGTTCCAGCCGTATATTCACTTTCGGCAGCTCGGCGGATTTTGTTATCGATACCCGTGTGACACTGATGCCCTTTGCTGAAACTATATCCAGCCATCGCAGCCAGTCTTCAAATATCACCTTGTCAAACCATAGTTTGGCGGTGCCTGTCTCCTTGCCGGGCTGAATCTGCTTGATACGGTCACGGATTTTTTGAGCTTTCGCAGTCTGATCGACAACAGTCAAAATTGGTTGCCCACTGCCAGCTTGCGTTTCAGGTGAGCTGATATTGAGGCTGCGTATCATATCAGCCTGCTGGTGCATCCAGGCAAGATCAGCAGACTTACTGGCGACCTGCGGACGAAGTAGATTAAGTTGATCCTGCAGGGGGGTCCAGATCAGTGTATACAGCAGAATAGCAAGCACAACCAGACTGCCAAAGGACAATACGCGCCGGTCTCTGGCTGACAGGTTGAGCCAGTATTTTTTCAGGCCGCTCATGTAGCCACCCTGGTAATAATAAAACGTGCCTGAACCTTGCTTCCCCGGGCACCGGACTGCTTTAAACTAACATCAATGGATGGATCTTCCTGCAGTTGCTGCCTGACCCTGTCCAGGTGTGCAAAGTCATTGAGTGTGAGTACAGCGACCAGTCGTCCATCGCGGTAATCCAGTTCTTCAACAGTTGCCTGCTGGGTTTTCAATAAAACTACCGTGGTGACCAGCAGAAAAGAAAAATCACTGCCACTCGCCTGTGACTGTAAACTGTCTATTTTGTTTTTGGTCTGGGTACGCACCCTGCCGCTTAGCAATTTCGACCCGGGAAAAAGCTCCTGATACAGCGCCTGTGTCTCTTGCTCAAGCCCTGCCCTGGTCTTATGCAGCCATATAAGTTCAGTGATGTCACTGCCTATTTTGATAAACGCAGCAAGCGCAAATACCGCAATGACAGGCCAGTACTGTTTGAGGTTGCTGCGTTTAGTACCCTGACTGAATTCGCCGCTCAGCAGAACAGCATTATGCTCCGGCAGGCCCTGCGATAACCAGTCTTTCAGACTCTTTCCAATCTTCGCCGTACTTATTCTACCCGCCAGATCATCAGGGAATTTGTCCGCCAGTTTACTGTCGACAATCAGCGGCAATTCCTGATCCTGTTCATCCAGCCAGCAGGAAAGGTTGCGTAAATTAGTGACGGCACCCTGATACGGACCGGAGCGCAGAAATATCCGGCCATCGTAGGAAAAACTGATTACTGCAGATGCAGGACTGTCCTGAGGAAGCAAAAGATATTCCGGCAGCATCGCATCCACGACTATCCCTGCCTCCTTTAATTGCTCCAGCCAGCCGGAAATAACATCCCGGCTAACATAGGAAAAAATCACCCTGTTCTCAGGCCCGACATTCAACAGTGTGAAATGCAGATCATCGACCGGGTTGACCAGGCCATCCTCAACGGCATACGGGATCGCAGCCATCAATTTATTCCGGTTCCTGACGGGTAAGATCACTTCAGACGTCACCACCAGTTCACCGGGCACCACCGCCACACAACGCTGCCCTGTTGTTTTTAGCTCGGACAGCAACTCAACCGTACCCGAGTCCTGGATACCCTTGTTGTCGAGAGTGACCCATTGGTGCGGAGGGTTTATCGTGAAGTAGAGAGACATGGGTTTTAGTTTAAAGTTAAAAGGTTAAAGTTTAAAGGAGGAAAGGAGGAGAGGGGGAAAGGAAAGACAAAAGACTAAGGCACTAAGTTCTTTCCTCCTTTCCTCCTTTCCCCCTGCTTTCAAAAAACCGGACTACGCTTTATCACGGTTACTAACCCATCCTTCCTCTCCACCAGGCTATTAATTTTCATACTTGCCCGACCGAATTTTGTGGTGCTGCGGATCATGAAGTAGCTGCTCTTGTTGTCGATCAGTGGCGCAGCGACTTCCTGTTCTCCGGCCATCATATCATTTTGCAGGAATTCCTCTACCGATAAGCCGTTTTCCCCCGTAGAACTACTTTGCAGTTGCTCACTGCTGTCTTCTGATAACAGGTCTCCAGCCAGTATCCGCAGCAAACCGGATGATGCGGTATTGATGTTTATGCGAACATCAGTGGCAGGTAATGCGGTGACGTAGGGTGTTAGCATTTTGACTGTTTTATTATCAAAGCCCTTGACCCACAGCAGTTCAGAAACATCACTAAATGCCCTGTTGGCCGCACGATACGGTGGCGTTAGTCCCAGGTAGTCGGCATCCTCTGCGCCCGCGGTGCCACGAACATTCTGGTCCGGATCCAGCCAGTCCAGTACGGCATCGGATAGATTAGGGTCGAGCTTCAGAGATAACAACAAACGGCGAAAAGCCTCTGTCCATATGCGCGGCCTGGGCTGGTTACCTGCCTGCTGCGTTCCTTCTTCTGCTTCAACAAGCAGATTATTGAGATTCAGGCGACCCTGCAGGTCTTCAACTGCTGTCGAAATGCTGCCATGTTCAATTGCGACGCCCTGACCCAGGTTGTTCCAGGCTTCGCCCAGGTGATCTGTCTCACTCTCAAGGCTATCCCGTGCCAGAACACTTAACGCCCAGGCCTCTGAACCGACAAGCATTTGCCAGGCCTGTTGACTGTCACGGTTATTTTCTGTTCGGCGAAGAGAGATTAGTATTTCTTCAGACAACCAGGCCACAGAGATCGTCATGATAACCAGAATAAACAGCACTATGACCAGTGCCAGACCTCTCGTTCTAGTTATCCCTGCGCGCATGTTTCACCTCAAAGATACGACGATACTGCCTTCCATCTTCCATGGTAATATTCCATTCCACACCATCAGGAAGTAAATTTCCAGGTTCCCAGCTGCTCTCCACCTTCATCTCGCCATCAACCATTATCAACACCTTCACCGACACACTCTCGACATCCGCCAACAGCAGGTATTTACTCTCTTTAGCATCCTGATCCCGGTCTAGCACCAGCCAGCTAGCACGGACAAAGTCACCATTTTCCCAGCGATAGGACATACGCTGGAGTGAACTCTCCCCGGGCAGAATAATGTCACGTCGTGCAGTCGTAAAGCGCAGCAGTTCACCTGCAACATTTATATCACTGATCACCAACAAAGGCTCGGTGTCGCCGTAAGCATCACGGGTCATTCTTTCTGATATGAAATGCATGTCCTGCTCCAGCAGGCTGAAAGTAAGCTGCAGTTGTTTCAGGTCTTCCAGTTCTTCTTCCAGGGTAGCGCTGTTATCCAGGAATCGATTGAGCGTGGCATAGCTGACAATAGCGATGATTGCGAAAATTGCAATCGCCACAATCATCTCCAGCAGAGTGAAGGCACGGCTATGATTCATTATTAATTACCTGTCCCGCTGTCAGAATCAAGGACCGGTACCGGGGTGAAAGTCACATCCCGCAGGTAGCCGAACATATTGCCTGCTTCC
Organism: Arenicellales bacterium; assembly: GCA_048550195.1. Lineage (GTDB taxonomy): Bacteria > Pseudomonadota > Gammaproteobacteria > BMS3Bbin11 > BMS3Bbin11 > BMS3Bbin11. Next base: position 933 of record JBLYYR010000237.1, on the reverse strand, counting down.
ACTGTCTCCTCTTTATCGGTGAAAACAACAATATCTATTCTAAACAGGGATGGGTCGGCAGTCGTTGTGATAGTTTCCTGGAAATACCATAGCCTGTCGGCCATTTCTTCAGACCCTCGGCTAGCTCCGGGCTCAGGTTTGGAGGCGAGAATTCTCAGAGTTTCAAGACGGTTCGCGGCTATCCAGTTGGCGACCACTCGTTGCTCAAGTGTAGCGGTAGTTTCAGCATATCCAGTGATTACCCGCGAAACAGAAAGTATTCCCACAGCGACGATACCGAGGGCAATGATCACCTCAAGCAGGGTAAACCCCTGACAGTTTTTCCGGTAATTACTCAGCGACTTTGATTTCCATTTTGTGCATCTCATTGGTCTCAACCCGATATCGCACTTCCTCAAGATCGAAGACTGCAGAGAATGGTGGCATGAAACCATCTGGCTCGCAATGCAAGTAGGTCCTATCCTTCTCATCCTTCTTGTCCGCCTTCTGGCGAGGTTCCTGCAGAGCAATAGTAATACTGATTTCTTCCGGCAGCTGGCGTGTATAAAAGATATCATCATCCGCTACCGGCACCCAATTGCCATTGACGAGAGAAACAAAAGAATAGGCCGTAGCACCATCAGCGGCAACGGCAAACACCCTGCCCTGAATAATGCTTTCCTGGCACATCTGCTCGACCAGCGCGATGAACCGGCGCGCCTCAGTTTCTACAACTTGAGAAGTATCATGACGGAAATTCACAGAAACAATGCCTACCGTCAGAGCGATCAGGAACATAACGACCATGATCTCGATGAGGGTAAAACCTTTTTGGTTCATTGGAATAGTTTCAAGTCTTTGGTTTTCGGTTTTCGGTTTTCGGTTTTCGGTTTTCGGTTTTCGGTTTTCGGTTTTCGGTTTTCGGTTTTCGGTTTTCGGTTTTCGGTTTTCGGT
>JBLYYR010000236.1:0-3715 GCA_048550195.1 Arenicellales bacterium | reverse complement strand
GGCCGAGATGACTCCCATCCCCGTGACAGCGACGCGACGACGTTCCATCAGACCGCTTCGGGGGCGCCTTCTCCGGACTTCGCGTCTCCGGGTTTATGCTACGTCTATCTTTGCTGTGAGTGCCTGTGCTTCATCTGGCAACAGTGCCAAAGCAGCAGACGATGCCTGGAATATGCAGGTTGCAGAAGCTGAAGCTGGTATAAAAGCATTGAAGAAAAATGATGCTGTATGGCGTGATACAGGAGACTGGAAAAAAGGCTACCTGAAAGCAGCCAAAACGGCCTACAAAGAAGGCGACAAAGCAAAAGCTGACAAGCTGATGAAAAAGGTAATGGAACAGATTAAACTGGCAGGCATGCAGTTTGAAGCAGAGAAAGGCGCCAAGCCGTTTTACTGAGTTTATATTTAAGCTACTATAGAAAGCCGGGCGATGCCCGGCTTTTTTTTTAGTAACTACCACACTCTTTTTTTAAACATGTATACAAGCCAGTCTATTTATACCGTTTCGCTACTGACAAAGGAAGTTAAAAGGCTGTTGGAAGCCAGTTATGCCAGCATCCAGGTAGAAGGTGAAATATCCGGACTCACCCGACCTGCATCCGGTCACCAGTATTTCAATATAAAAGATGAGAATGCGCAGCTACGTTGTGTGTTCTTCAAAAACAGTGCGCGTCTTTCACCCGTTAATCTGGCAAATGGCATGCATGTGGTGCTTTCTGCCAGGGTTAGCCTTTATGAACAGCGCGGTGATTTTCAGCTCATCGTACAGGCCGCCGTTGATGCGGGAGAAGGGCTGCTCAGAAAAAAATTCGAACAATTGAAGGCACGCCTTAGCACAGAAGGATTGTTCGACATTTCAATAAAAAGAGCTATACCATCCTTACCTGCTCGCGTAGGCATCATTACTTCAGCGACGGGAGCAGCCATCCATGACATTATCTCAGTCTTCAAACGACGTTACCCGGCTATACAATTATTGATTTACCCATCCCTGGTACAGGGTGAGCTCGCCGCTGAATCACTGGTGACTGCTATCAACACAGCAAATAATCGCAGAGAATGTGATGTACTTATTCTTGCTCGAGGAGGCGGGTCACTGGAAGACCTGTGGCCGTTTAATGAAGAAATTGTTGCCCGAGCCATCCATCACTGTACAATTCCACTGGTATCGGCCGTCGGCCATGAATCAGATTTCACTATTAGTGATCTTGTTGCAGATATCCGGGCTGCCACCCCAACCGCTGCAGCGGAAATGTTATCACCTGACCTGGTACAGTTATTAAAGGCATATACCAGCCTGCAAAGTAGATTAGCAAATGCATTAACTCATCGCCACGAGGCCGCAAGCCAGCAACTGGATCTCATGCAATTACGGCTAAATGCATTCAAGCAGCAAGCTGATCATTCCATCTACCGCTACAGCAGTTTATCAAAGAGATTTTCCAGACTTTCTGTACCACTAATAAAAGAACGAAAACAACGACTCGCGGCACTGACTACCCGTATTCATCGACCAGACAGAATGCTAGAGCTGCAAAGCCAGCATTGCCATAATCTCGAACAACGGCTGGATAGAGCAATAAAAAGCCGTATATCATCTTCCTCACTCGCATTTACCAGCCAGCACAAACGTCTATCACACCACCTTCCGGAAAGTATTGTGCAACATAAATCCATATACCATGGCAGTCTCAACAAACGCTTGTGGGCTAAAATACCGGAGTTATTACAGCATAGACGTAGTCAACTGGAGAGCAAAGTATCTGCATTGCAGGCGTTAAGTCCGTTGCAAACACTTGCGCGAGGTTTTGCTACTTTACAAACGCCGGGAGAGCAGAAGATTGTAAGTTCAGTAAACCAGGTAAATGTTGGTGAAGAACTGCAGGCAAACCTGCAGGATGGCTATATACACTGTAAAATTAACAGGATTCACAGGAACATCAATGACTAAACATCAAAATTTAAGACTTATTTCATTCACTTTATCAGCGCTACTCTGTTATTCAATTTCTGGCCTGCAGCCTGTAAGCGCATTCACCGAGTCTTCCGTACCTGGCGGTGTAACAATTGTTGACCTTGGCCTGGCATCTGAACCACAGCCGCAGGCACGCTTCGGCTCAAAAAGGATCATGGTCATTCAACAGGATGGAAAATGGAAGGGCCTGGTCGGCCTGTCCCTCAAAACACTGCCGGGAGATTACATCGTCAGTTACAAAACAGGGGAGACCAGTAAATCTGATAATGAGATAGCCGTTAAAGTACTGCCTAAAACGTACCCTGAACAACGAATCAAAATGAAACAGAAAAAATATGTTTCACCGAACAAAGAACAGCTCGAACGAATAAATAAAGAAAAAAAACATATGGGTAAGTTATTCAAAATCTGGAGGGAGACGGATGTCTCCATCGACCTAAGCTGGCCAGTTGATGGAACTGTAAGCAGTCCGTTTGGTCTAAAACGTTTTTTTAACGATCAACCTCGCAACCCTCATAGTGGCCTTGATATCGCCGCACCGGAAGGGACAGACATTGTGCTGCCTTCAGACGGTAACATTATTGATACTGGAGACTATTACTTCAATGGAAATACAGTTTTTGTTGATCATGGTCAGGGTATGATCAGCATGTTCAATCACATGAGTAAGATTACTGCCAGAAAAGGTGACAAGCTAAAACGTGGAGATAAGATTGGCGAAGTCGGTAAAACAGGCAGAGTCACAGGGCCGCATCTGCACTGGAGTTTAAATTTAAATCAGACCAGAGTAGATCCAATGCTATTTCTGCCGGAAAAAAAATAGGGGGTATCAGGTATTAAGTTTTATGTATTACGCCATTGCTGACTCACAAAACAATATCAATCGATGGGTAAGTATTGATTGCCCTACTTCTACGGAAGCTTAAAGACTTTGGATACATGAAAACAGTATCCCCAAACCTGGAGAACAAAGAAAGATATCTCTCGCGGGGTTAGCAGGGAACACGGGGAGGGGAAAAGAAAGTATTAGATTTTATGAGTTAGGTTTTACGTAACACCTAAATCGTAAATCTTAAAACGTCTATTTAAATGCTTTCCCTGCGTCTTTGCGGCCCTGCGATAGGAGAGTGTTTCGGCTGTTTGTCTGAGGCGCCTTCAGAATCAAAATCACAATGGATGTTATGGGACAGCAGCGGTTTTACGTAATACCTTATACCGTAAAACGTCTCCGTTAAATCGTAGTACTCATTTCTGCTTCAGCAGAAACCTTGGCAACCAGAAGATCCTGTGAAATATCACTCCAGTTGCTATCACTTTTATCAATCAGCTCAGACAGTTTCTTGCTGAGCTTTTGATATTTTAATTCACTTTCCTCACGTACCATTTTTGCTGCGACTTCAAGGAAATTAATTACAGCTTCCAGCTTCTTCAATTTTTCACGCTTGTCCCTGATGTCGTAGTCTTCATTTTTGTCTTCGAAATACTGCTGTGAGTTCGTTGACATCATCGTGACAGCTTTCTTGAAGCTATTGAAGTCGAGCCTGAACATGCCGTAGGCTCGCTGATATAGCTTGAAATAGTCCATAAGAAAGTCTTTTATTTTTGCCAGACGGCGGTGTTTTTTAAGCGCCGAAACGAAGAGTGTGAATACATCATCATAATCTTCCTTCATCAACACGTCTCTATCTTTCACTTCGCGCATCGTCGGATTCATGGCCTGCTGGCACATGGCATTGATTT
>JBLYYR010000235.1:0-5642 GCA_048550195.1 Arenicellales bacterium | reverse complement strand
TTTACCCAAAGCAACAAGCTTCAGCAAAAACAAAACATCTTGTGGTTTAAGATTCATTTCTTCATTCTATATACGCGAATTGCGAATAGAGAATAACATAGAGCCATACAGAATCAAACAGTTTTGTATAGCTCAAGGGATTAGCTGCAAATGAAAGATAAAAGGGGAAAGGGGAAAGGGGAAAGGGGAAAGGGGAAAGGGGAAAGGGGAAAGGGGAACATCTGTAATCAAAACCTGGATTACGGCCTGTTCTATGGTGTGGCTGATGGCCTGGCTGTTGCGGTGGTTTTCGTGGCATCGCAAATCCTTTTGCGATGGTTATAGAGATTAATCATTTAAAATCCAGTGCGCCTAACAGTTTGATACTGCCGTCACTATCCGGTCGAACTAGTTTTCCGTGCCCGGAGTCGGTCCAGTTGCCGGTAATACCTGAGATGGTCACCTGGTGGGTTACCATGATTATCAGCTCACCCGGGTTGCTGTTGTTGTGGCTAAACGCTCTAATCGCAGACAAGTTAGGCTCACGATCTTGTGGGCTTTCAAAAAATGAATTCAATGCCGGCAGCGGAGTGACCTCGCCCATTGCCATTAAACTTGCCGTGTCCATGCAACGGCACCATTGGCTGGAAAATACCTTAGCGTTTTTAATGCCATGATCACGCAGCCACTGGCCAATCGCCTTCGCCTGTTCCCGGCCGGCGCCATCCAGGTTGCGCTGTGTACTACAGTCATTGACATCAAACTCTTCGGGATCACCAATACCCGGGGCCAGGGCATGACGGATCATCAGCACGGCATTGCCGGACTGCATTTGCATTACCAGCTCATTAACAGATGCCGCCGAGACGGGTGCAGAAAACATGCCGGCAACAAAGAACAGACAGCAAAGAATATTACGTTTCATCACCATGACTCCTCATTCATTTATGCGATAGCGAACAATTCGGTTGTTATACGTGTCAGAGAACCAGACCTGGTCATTATGGATCACGACACCTTCGGGCCGGTCGAACAGGCCAGGTCCTTTACCTGAACGATCCTGTCCCAGGCTGTAGAATAGAGTATTGTCCGCTGTCATAACCTTGATCCTGTGTGCATACTTGTCTGCCACATACAAACGCCCTTTGCTATCAAAATCCATATAACGTGGGCCATTGAAGTCAAATGGTTTGCCTTTGACAATGGTGAGTGTTTCCAGGTCTGCGCTCATACGCACTAAACGATCATTACCAGAATCGGCTATCCACACCGAACCATCCGCCGCAACCACTACATCATGCGGGGAAGAGAAACCACCGGCGCGGGCAATTGCCTTGCCATCTTTTATCGATACGATATTACTGGAACTGGCGCCTGTCACGTAAATCTGCCCATTTGGGTGCACGGCCACGCCCTCCGGGCGTGAAAACTCGCCCGTGTATTCACCGATTAATTGCCCTTTTATACCCGCAACTTGATAAATCGCAATCCGGCTATTACCCGTGTCTGCCACCAGCAACCTGCCATCTGCGTCAAACACCACATCGTGCGGCTCACTGACTTCGCCTTCTGCGAAGCTACCCAGCAAGGCAAGCGTTGAGGGATCCAGCACCGCGATGCGATCGTTGTTGTTATCTGCCACATAAAGATAGCGCTGGTCCGGTGACAAAGTGATGTCGTGTGGCTGTGAAAATGCCGGTGCAGAATGCGCCTCATAGGTAAGCTCAAAGGCCCGGGCCTGAGCGATGGTGACGACCATCGACAATCCTGCACCAAGCAGACACAGCAACATCTTTACACGGTTAAGATTCATCATAATAGACCTCTCATACATCAAAATATGGTTAGTGAGACTCCCGTAAAAGCAACAAGTTCAGTCAGTTGCGGTGTAACAGGTGCCCATAAAAGGTATTTTCAGATCAGGGGGAAAGGCGAAAAGAAAGTTTTACGTTTTATGTATTACGTATTACGTGAGATCAAAGGCTTAAAGTTTCGCCGCGGGGGCGCGGCTCCTATGAAATAGTGTTACGTTTTTAGGTTTTAGGTATTACGAAACGACTAATGCGTAAGACATCGGACTTTTGTCTGCAATCGGCCCAGGCGGGGTGAAAACTCATTGAGATTTCACTTGATTGGGATAGCGTGCCACTTAAAGCAAAGAATCTCGCTTATAATTGATAAACCCTGCCACATTCGCGTCAATGCAAAGATAAACTGGCTTAAATTCTCCACCGGTAATTCTGATTCAGGGTTTTCACACAGCCTGGGCCAGGAGCCGACATTCCATCTATTGGCAAATAAAAAACCGCCCATTAGGGCGGTTTAGTACTATTTTAAAAAAAATTTAAGACGGAAAACCACACTGAAGAGGAGGCATGGAGCCACCGCCGACAGGAACAACCAAGCTGATTTCGGTGCCATTAACGTTCGTGATTACGACGTCAATTTCAGTATCACCTACTGAACGGATATATGAGTTAGTAAAGTCACGCGCTCCAGCTACGGGACAAGGATTATCAGTTACAGTAAGCGTACTCGGTGTACCGTCTATATTTAACGTACCTGAACGAACTACATCACCACCGCCCTGAATCGTGGCAGCCAAATTATTAATTGATACAGCATAGCTGTCCACTCCTTGCAAAAGTGCCTGAACAGCAAAGCGGCGATTGGGGCCTGGACCTCCCTGTGCATGAGCAGTTGGAACCAGAGAATCAAACGGCGAGGACTGATTATCTAAGCTAGCTAGAGTTGCCGGTATAACACTCGCACCAAAAAAGGAGACTGGCAGCGCTGGTGATGTCTGCGCATGAGCAGGCAACATAACGGAATCTACAACAGGACGAGTCCATGATTCAGGCAACGATTTACCTGCGATTACTGCGCCACTACCTGCGGCGATTGATTTTAATAATTTCCTACGAGATTTATCAGACATTATTTTCACCTGTGTGTTGGGTCTACTCTTGTCGTGCGATTCTACCTGTCCAGATCTAGTGTGTCATTAATAAATTGCGAACGACTGCTTTGGCTCCAGGCTGTGTGAAAACGTAAAACGAGACTGTAAATTAGATTGTGTATCTGCTTATCATTAACCCCTACAAAGGAGAAAAGTAAGATGAATAGAAAAGAACTGGAAGCCTTTGGCCGGGAAGCGGCAAAAACCTTGAAAACAGATAAAGACCTGGGTGATTTCAGCAAAATGCTGAAGAAAATCACTGTTGAAGCGGCCCTGAATGCCGAGATAGACGATCATCCTGGTTACGATTAGCATCAGATTTCCAGCTACAATAATAGCCGAAATGACTATTCCAGCAAAACTCTGGTCAGTGAAGAAGGTCAATTCCAGGTCGACATACCACGCGACCGTGACAGTAGCTTTGAGCCGCAGCTGATGAAAAAAGCCCCAGACCCGTGTGACGTCAATGGATGACAAAATCCATTGTCTGTACGCCAAGGGTATGACGACCCGTGAGATCGTGGCAGCCTTCAAGGAAATGTACGATGTGGATGTTTCCCCGACATTGATTTCAAAGGTGACCAATGTGGTCCTCGAGCACATTATAGAGTGGCAATCCCGTCCTCTGGATCCGGTGTACCCCATCGTTTACCTGGACTGTATCGTTGTGAAGATCCGTCAGGATAAACAAGTCATTAACAAGGCGATATATCTGGCACTGGGTGTTAATCTTGAAGGCCACAAAAGCGTTTACCCACAGACGCAAATCCAACTCTGTTGGCAGTTACACAGAATTATTTACAGTCTCCCGCATGGCTTTGCCCCTTTTAATTCCCATAGTCATTCGTTTTCAACCTCTCCCTTTGTTGCGAATAATGTAGTTGTAACTTTATTGGCCCTGCTTTCTATAACTTTGATTATTTCATCGTAGACTTTACATTCACCATGCTTATCCACTAAAGCTTTCTTGGTTTTTGGTGCAATATCGAGTACCGTTTGTCTAATATAAAGTAACCGGTTTTTAACCAGTTTAAAGTTTATTTCAATATCATCTGCTAAGGCTTGCCAATATCTTGCGATAATCCAGTCGGGATCATCTTTTCCGCCAATTTTCATAGCGAGCTTATTAGTAAGGCCTTCGTATATTTGAGTACACATTAAATCGTAAAACGGCGCTAAATGCGGACCTTGCTGTGTGAGTAATAATGAAATATTTTTGGCGTGTGCGTCTGCATTTCCGATTAAGTAATTAAAAATGACCCAATCTAACAACCTACTCACATCTTTTGTTGGCAACACACTTTTCTCACGTACTAAAGTAAAACATTGTTGCAAACCTGGACCACCTTCCTTTTCGTATTTTTGATCGGGTGCAACGCCTAGTGCCTGGCAGAAGTCTTCTTGATGCACTCTTTCTAACTGACTATCTTTTGCGTAGACACGATCGTAACGCTCTACCAGGTATAAATTTTCTTTTTTATGCAGTTTCTCTATAGTTGGTACTGTTAGGCCAATGTCTTGTGCCAGCTGCATACAAAATGCTTCATTTTCTACTGTATGTTGATAACGAGCCATTGGTGGTTTGAGTATATGACTGCTCGCTGCCTCACCAACGGGTAAACTAATTCGATTATTGTGGTATAAAACAGGTAGTTTGTTTTGTGCGCCTGCTAACGATAAGCGGATGCCTTCTTCACCCGCTAGTAGGGGCCTTTTAGGCAACTCTTCGATTATTTCATTAAGTCGTTCATCTGTTAGCGTGCGATAGCTTTGTTCTCCAGTTGGTTTCGTCTCTTCGGGCAACAGGCTGACGGCACCGGCACACTCGCCTCCTATTGCTTGGAGTAAAGCGAAATCGTTATTCACGGATAGACCTAATTTGCGCGCGATAATTTGTCGTATTTCTGATTCTGGCAATAGATTGGAGAAAAATGGCCTTGCGCGGTCATCCCGGTAGAGCTCCTCTTGTAATGGTAACCCTATGGATAGTGGTATAGCGCTATCATGCTGTCGCCAACTTTTATTGTAGGTAAAGACAAAACGGCGTGAATCGTCGAGTTCCAACTTACCGACTTTTTCGTTTTTAAGATAGACGCTGAGTATTGTGCTCATTTATTACCCTGATACATTACTCTTGTGCTGATTGCTGATGATTAGCCCAGCCTCGTGGGTGAATACTGATTTCTAACCCCAGACATTTAAGCACCTGCAGCAACTTGCCTACTTGTGCAGTTGCTTTACCATTTTCCAATTCTGAGATGAAGCGCACACCTACACTGCATAATGAGGCGAATTCAGCTTGAGTTGCCCCCTGCTTCTTTCGTGCTTTGCGCACGACTTTACCAATATCTTGCGTTGTAACTATTTTCCCGCTCGGTAATAAATCGACAAGTTTCATTAATATTTCCATAATATTATCCCGATCGGGAATAATAATAGATTATTTGTCTTATTACAACTATATTTTCCCGTTCGGGAATATTTATATTAGTCTCTACCCTACTCTTAATAAATGATGGGGGGTACTTTTCCGGGAGGTTTTGGAGGGGCAGTTTCGGGATGAAGGGGAAAGGATTGAAGCCAGGATGAAGGATGAAGGATTAAAGAGATTGCCGCGCTTCGCTCGCTATGACGGCGTAGGGGAAAGGCAGGTCAAAGGCGTAAAACATCGCGGCGAGCGCCGCTCCTACAAAATAGTTTTACG
>JBLYYR010000234.1:0-14179 GCA_048550195.1 Arenicellales bacterium | reverse complement strand
ACTATATGGTTGCAGGATTTAGTATAAAGCCAGCGGGATGACAGATTTTCGGCTATTGCTGCCGAGATATGCCGGGTACGCACGATCGCGGGGCGATCTGTCATCATTCTTGTGGCCAGTGCAACCAGCCAGCTGTCAGTAGAGCTATGGGTATTGATGAGATCCTGAGGGTTTTCTTTAAGCCAGCTTCGCAGGGCAAAAACTGCGCTGATTTTTTTCCTGCCTATCGGTAGCAGGTGTACAGTCAGTCCATGGTCTCTGGCCAGCGAGCCTATCTGTGCTTCTTCCGGGCACAGCAATGCGAGTTCATGCCCAAGTTCCGCCAGCCCCTGTGCTTCCTTGACGATGCGCATTTCCTGGCCGCCATAGCCGAGTGAGGCTTCTGTATGGAGAATTTTCATTTTAATCAGAATAAACGAAACAGAATTTATTGACGGATGAATGGGAGCGGCAGGGCATTTAGTGTTCCAGAAAGAAGTCGATAACGCATTTTACGCTTGTATGCGGCATAAACAACCACTCTGGTAGATTTGGCGCCCTGGCGTTTCTAACTGCTATAATTAGCAGATCGGTATTTCTGGGCACCACCCAATTCTGGACATTGTATGAACTCAAAAACAACAATCGCTGTTATCGGCCTCGGCTACGTCGGCCTGCCGCTGGCCGTGGAATTTGGCAAGCATATCAATACCATTGGTTTTGATATTGATAACAGCAGGATAAAGCAGCTGGATAAGGGGCATGACAAGACGCAGGAAGTCGATGGTGATGAGCTAAAAGCTGCCGTAAAACTGCGATATACGTCAAACAGTGATGATATCGCAGAAGCCAATGTCTATATCGTCACGGTGCCAACCCCGATAGACAGGCATAAGAACCCGGATCTGACACCATTACGAAAAGCCAGCGAGCTGATTGGTCGCTATCTTTCCGCTGATGATATTGTGATCTATGAATCGACTGTCTACCCGGGGGCTACAGAGGAAGTCTGTGTCCCTATATTGGCTGCACAGTCCGGTCTTGAATTTAACCGCGACTTTTTTGTTGGCTACAGTCCTGAACGCATTAATCCGGGCGACAAAGAGCATGGAGTGACCAGCATCCAGAAAGTGACATCCGGCTCCACCCCGGCGACGGCTGACTTTGTCGATGACCTGTATAAAACCATTATTACCGCAGGAACATACAAGGCCAGCAGCGTAAAAGTAGCCGAAGCGGCGAAGGTGATTGAAAATACTCAGCGTGACGTCAATATCGCCCTGATTAATGAGCTGGCGATGATCTTCAACAGAATGAATATTGACACCGAGGAGGTTTTAAAAGCGGCAGGCACCAAATGGAATTTCCTGCCCTTTCGTCCCGGTCTGGTCGGCGGGCATTGCATCGGTGTTGACCCTTATTATCTGACGCACAAGGCGACAGAGCTGGGTTATCATCCTGAAATGATTCTGGCCGGGCGTCGTATAAATGACGATATGGGCTGCTATGTGGTTGATCAGGTAACACGCATCATGACCCAGAACAGAATACACATCGTCGATTCAAATGTTCTCGTTCTGGGACTGACATTTAAGGAAAACTGCCCGGATCTTCGTAATACACGGGTCACCGATATCATAGAAAAATTAAACGACCAGCATGCCAGGGTCGATGTTTACGACCCCTGGGTTGATGCGGATGAAGCCTATGAGGAGTATGGTTTCAGGCCCTTAGCTGAACCTGAAGCCGGAAATTACGACGCCATAATCATGGTTGTCGCACACCAGCAGTTTATTGACATGGGCGCGGACGCTATCCGAAAATTTGGTAAGCCCGTGCATGTGCTGTTTGACGTTAAGTATATGTTCCCCGCCGAACAGACCGATGGCAGGCTGTAATGACTACATACCAGAAACTTAAAGATGATTTACAGAAAAAGCCGCGGAGCTGGCTGATCACCGGCGTAGCAGGTTTTATTGGTTCCAATCTGCTGGAAACATTATTGAAACTTGACCAGAAAGTTGTCGGCATTGACAATTTTTCTACCGGCCACCAGCATAATCTTGATGCTGTACAGTCGCTGGTTTCTGCCAAACAGTGGCAGGGCTTTACCTTTCTCAATATGGACATCCGGGATGCTGAGGCCTGTACGGAAGCCTGCAAGGGTGTCGATTATGTCTTACATCAAGCGGCGCTGGGTTCTGTTCCCCGTTCGATAGAAGACCCATTGACCACCAATGCAAACAACATCGATGGTTTTCTTAACATGCTGGTGGCGGCTAAAGATAATGGTGTAAAACGATTTGTTTACGCGGCTTCCAGCTCAACTTATGGCGATCATCCGGGTCTGCCCAAACAGGAAGACACCATCGGCGATCCATTGTCACCCTATGCGGTCACAAAACTGGTCAATGAACTGTATGCCAGTGTTTTTAACAAAACCTATGGATTCAAATCGATAGGCCTGCGGTATTTCAATATATTCGGCCGTCGCCAGGACCCGGAAGGCGCCTATGCGGCCGTTATGCCGAAGTGGTTTGCTGCATTAATAAGGGGCGAAGATACCTTTATTAATGGTGATGGCGAGACCAGCCGTGATTTTTGTTATATCGATAACTGCGTACAGGCAAATCTGCTTGCTGCGACAGCTGCCGGCGAGTCAGCCGCTGACCAGGTCTATAATGTGGCCTTTGGCCAGAGAACAACACTGAATGAGCTTTACCGGATGATTCGGGAGCGTGTTGCGGTAGAGCATCCTGCATGCAGTAGCAAAGAACCGGTTTACCGCGATTTTCGTGCCGGAGATGTACGTCATTCGCTGGCAGATATCGGCAAATCCGAGCAGCTGCTGGGTTATCTGCCGGAGTACTCAGTTAGCAGCGGGCTTGATGAGGCGGCAAAGTGGTATCTTGAGAATAGCTGAAGGTATCTAATTAAAAGCAGGCCAGTCAGCAACCTACTTCTGGTTTTTTCTGCATCTGCCCGCGGGTTAATGCAGGAATTGCTTCTGCTGCTTCTCATTTTCCAGCGCGGTCGTCGCAATCTTGTGAAAGAAATGCGTTAAGCGGGAAAATAGATCATCATACTCAGGACGCTTCAGGCAGAATTGATGGCAGTTCTTCGTTTCGCCGCAAGCAGAGTTAAGAAAATCAAGATCATAGTCGTTTAACACATCGCCGTGTGATACTTTTTCGTGCAGGGCTTTTATGCGCGGCAGTCTTTGCTGTTTCAGGCGAAGTAACATCACTGTAATGATTCCATCTTCTTTTGACATATTGTCCATAATTGCCTCCTGGTAGTAAATCTGCCGTAATATATTTTGTTTTATAGCTTTGCGACAGGATCTGCACCTATACTACATCACAAAATATAAAGATCAAGCAGTGCAGAATGCCGGTATTATTCTTTAGATGAGTGACATAAAACCAGAGATTTGTTTCGTTCGCAGAAACCGTACGCCTTTTGGTGGTGCGGAGAAATATCTGACACGCCTGTCAAATCAGTTGACGGAACAGGGTTATACACATCGCTTGATCTATTCAAGACTTCCCGGCTTTCTACCTTCATTTTTACGTGTTTTACTCTTTAATCTGGGTGTTTGTTTGTTCAAAGGCCCTCGATTTTATTTCTCACTTGAAAGAATAAGTTGCCCGGATATCTATCGGGCGGGTGATGGTGTACACCGGGAGTTTTTGTTAAGCAAGAAGAAGAGTTTTAACTTGCTGAATCCTGTCTATCTGTTCCTTGAGCAGCGTTGTTTCAGGAACGCCCGTAAGATTATTGCCAATTCAATGATGGTCAAGAACGACATTGTCCGTCACTACAAAATTGATCCTGACAAGATTAGCGTGATCTATTCTGGTATTGAAATCGACATCGATAACTCGCTTGCCGGTTCTGTTAGACAGGAGCTGTCTATTGATCCATTAACCCGGATAATTCTGTTTGTCGGCTCAGGGTTTACGCGCAAAGGTGTATCAGAGATGTTGCACTTGCTGGCAAAACTAGATCACGACTTTTTCGCGATTATTGTGGGTAAGGATAAACACATTAAGCATTACATCGCTTTGAGCGATCGACTGGGTCTGGCAGGAAAAGTTACGTTTACCGGGCCTGTGAGAGAGATTGATCGCTATTATGTAGACAGTGACATCCTGATGCTGCCAGCTCGTTATGAACCATTCAGTAATGTTGTGCTGGAAGCCATGCGAGGCGGGAATGCAGTTATCACGACGAGACAGAATGGTGCAGCAGAGATTTTGCAGGATGATTTTGTGATGCAAGGGAGTTCCGATGAAGATATTCTCCCGGTGCTGCAACGCTTGCTGGATCAGCCTGACTACCTGGCGAAGGTAAAACAACAGAATCTTGACGTAATCAGAGAGTTTTCAATAGAAAAGAACGCCAGCGAAACTCTGGCACTGATTGAAGAGACAATGAAACAGGCGGTGGAGTGAATCTAAGTTTTAAGAAAAACCATATTTTACTTTGGTAGTATATTCTCTACAGCGATAATGACTTCTTTGCTGTCAATGGTCATCAAACAATCGCTAAATTTTCCATTACCGCAGCCATCCAGACCACAGGGGCGGCAGGAATATTCCTTCGCTAACAGGGTATGCTTAACTTGCCATGGGCCCCATATTTTTTCATTGCTGGGCCCGAATAAGGCCACACAGGGCGTATTCATGGCTGCTGCGATGTGCATGGGTACAGAATCGAGGCCGATGAAACAACTGGCATGATTAATCAATGCTGCCAGCTCTTTAAGGCTTAGCTGGCCAGCGAGGTTAACAATGGGCAGCTCTCCTGTTTCAGACGTTATCTGTTGAATGACCTCCAGTTCGGCGGGGTCTGGCGCTGAAGTAAGTACTAGCTTATGCCCCAGCCCATGCAGCTGCATTAGCACTGTGGCAAAGCCCTGTTGTGTCCAGCCCTTGAACATCCAGCGTGAGGTTGGATGAACCAGCAGATACTCGTCTTGCTTGAGCTCATGCTGATGCATTAGTTCGTTTACTTTTCTTACCGCATCAACGCCAGGAATAAGTACCAGTCGTCTGTCTTCAGTGGCCGGGTAAATGCCGAGGCGACGCAGGGCATCGAGATGTACCTCAACGGTGTGGCGGGGTTTTGCCGGGATTCGATAGGTATGGGTGAAGCTGTTGCGCCACCATCTGCCACGTTTGCCCGGATAAGACTGGGCGACGGCATAGGTGGGTTTGAGTCGGCGTACCAGTCGAGCTCCTCGCGCATGCTCCGTCAGGTGTATGATCAGGTCATAATCACGACTGCGCAGGTCTTTTAACAATAGCCGCTCCTGCTGCCACTGCGTTTTGATGCCCTGCTTTTTCCAGTTACGGTCGATAGAATGTACCTGGCTGATGGCCGGATGATCGGTCAGCATAGGAGCTGTTTCAGCATAAACCAGAGCGTCAATTTCTACATCAGGAACAGTTTTCGCAAGAACGCTGAAAACCGGCGAGGTTAACAGTACATCACCATGATGACGCAGCTTGATAACAAGGACACGTTTTATTCGTGTCAGGTCAATCGCATCAGGTAAGTAAGATTCCATCATCAAGTCTCGATATTTATAATTTGTATAGTAAATATTTACCACGGAGGACACAGAGGTACACAGAGAAAAATAACATTTGTTTCATGTTGAGCCGTTTGTATTTTTATCCTTAGTCCTTAGTCCTTAGTCCCTTTCGTAAACCGTAACAGATAAAACGGAATAGTTTTCTCCTTCATTCCTGCTGCATCTCCGCCCATTTTGCTTCCCATTCATAGGCCGTTCGGCAAATATGTTCAAGATCATCATGGCGTATGTCCCAGTCCAGCGTCTGCTGGATCAATTCATTTCCTGCAATGAGTTCCGGTGGGTCGCCGGCACGCCGCGGTGATTCGATTACCTTGAAATCTACGCCACTGACTTTTTTAACCATATCAATGACTTCACGAACAGAAAAGCCTTTACTGTAGCCGCAATTCATGGCGATCGAATCCCCTCCAGAGCGCAGGTAGTCCAGTGCAGAAAGATGGGCAGCTGCAAGGTCCTCGACATGAATATAGTCACGGACGCCGGTACCATCTTCCGTTGGGTAATCAGTACCGAATATATGCACGGCATCACGTTGCCCAAGGGCCGTCTGGCAGGCAACCTTTATCAAATGCGTCGCATCAGGTGTTGCCTGACCAACTCTCAGGTCGGAGCGCGCCCCGGCCACATTGAAATATCTGAGGGCGACGTATCGAAAATTATCGTCTATGTCCGGGCGATCGGCGAGGTCTTTCATCATCCACTCTGTCATTAGCTTGGACCGCCCATAGGCATTGATCGGTAAAGCGCCTGTCTGTTCAGTGACCGGCTGAACATCCGGTATGCCGTAGACGGCAGCAGTTGATGAGAAAACCAGCTGATTGACGCCACTGAGCATGCAGGCCTCAAGTAAATTTCGGGAATTCTGGGTGTTATTACGGTAATACTTTAACGGGTCAGTAACCGATTCAGGCACCACGATATGGCCGGCGAAATGAATGACAGTATCAACCTTATGCTCACGCATCAGCCTGGAGGTCAGTTCTATGTCACCGGCATTAGCTTCAACAAGAGCTACCTGATCGGGCAGGGCCCAACGGTGGCCGGAATAGAAGTTATCAACCACCACAACGTGTTCACCTGCTTCAACGAGCTGATGACAGGTATGTGATCCAATATAGCCGGCACCACCGGTAACCAGTACCGAATTAGGCATTTATGTCTTCCTTTTCATGCATAAGTTGTTGAAGCTTTTGCCATACCCGGGCCGGCTGCAGGGTTTGGTAACAGGCCGGGCTAACAGTTGCTTTTTTAGGGTAT
Source organism: Arenicellales bacterium (assembly GCA_048550195.1). Classification (GTDB taxonomy): domain Bacteria; phylum Pseudomonadota; class Gammaproteobacteria; order BMS3Bbin11; family BMS3Bbin11; genus BMS3Bbin11. The sequence continues at coordinate 7,338 of JBLYYR010000234.1, read as the reverse complement.
CGACATTGTCGCCTCAGGCAGGGGGCGCATTCAAACTCGACTTTTAACTGGCCCTGGTAGTTGCCCCGGGTGCCCGTTAAAGAGGGGTCAGTAGAGCCATACATAGAGACGGTCGGTAATGCCAGGGCAGCAGCAAGGTGGCCTAGCCCCGTGTCGACGGCGACGGCACCCGTTGAACTGGCGAGTAAAGATGCCAGGCCGTTTAAATCCATCTCAGGTGACACGTGTACCCGGTCATTATTTTGAGCCAGCCTTTCTGCGCGGTCCTTTTCTTCATCGTTACCCCAGGGCAGTTGTACCTGATAATTATTCTTCGTTGCGATTTGCAGCAGATCCTGCCAGTGGCTCTCAGGCCAGTGCTTACTCTGCCATGTCGTGCCGTGCAGGAAAACCAGTTGTCGGGCGGCCTTGCCACTGACTCCGGCATTGATGCCGTAGTCAGGTGGGCTCTCGGGCAGCGGATATTCTAGCGCTTTGGCAAACAACTCCCGCACCCTTTCTATAGCATGCTGGCCCCAGTCAACCTGATGCACAGCATCGTAGCTGAATGCCGCCAGTCCCTCGCGTGCAGATTGACGGTTTAGCCCATGCGAAGTGCCTTTTGCCATGTGAGTTAGCCATGCACTCTTGAGCAATCCCTGCGCATCGATGACCAGATCGTAATCTGCTGCCAGTATCTGTTTCCTGAACTCACGCCACTGCTGCAGCGTCTGTTTTGAAAAAGGTGATTGTCGCCATCGGCGCATGGCCACCGGTATAACCTCGGTAACCGCACCATGCCATGAAGGGATCGGGGCAAAGGCCTCTTCGACGACCCAGTCAAAGCTGATTTCCGGGTTAGCTGCCCTGGCATCTGTCAGGGCTGGCAGGGTGTGCACGACGTCGCCGAGGGAAGAGGTTTTTATGATCAGTACGCGCATGGACACTCAGCAGGTAGAGCTGGACTCGATGTGCTCGGCGGCAGAATCAATTTCATGCTCGTTAAAAACACGAATTCCGTTTTGCCGAAGTAGTGTGGTTGTTATGCCTGCTCCGGAAACAAGCCTCTGACTGAAGCTGCCATCATACACCTGCGTTGAACCACAGGATGGACTGTTTTCTTTCAGTATCGCAACGCGGATATTTTGTTGGCGGCAAAGAATCAGGGCGTGTTGCGCACCGCAGGTAAAAAACCCACTGACATCTTCATCATCTTCAGTTTTTACCCTGTCTCTGCCAGTCAGTACTTCATCGGCAAAGCCCGCAATCTCTGCAGCGGGCCTGGGCACCGGCAGCCCGCCACTGACCTCAGGGCAGACCGGGACCAGCCGCCCATCTTCATGCCAGCGCTTGAGCGTGGAGTGTCGACTCTCTTTTGACTGGCCGTCATAACGTACAGGCTGTCCTAGCAGACAGGCGCTGATAAGGATTTTATTCTTCACTTATCGGCATCTCTATTAATCCAGCTAACCCATTGCAGATACAGATCCTTATTTGACGCGGCAATGGCAGAGCGGGGTTCCAGCACTGCCTGGAACCCGCTAACCCCTTCAAGCGTAGATGAACTGCCACCCGCTTCTTCAAGAATTAGCCAGCCTGCGGCATAGTCCCACAGTTTTTGTCTGCCATGCAGGTAAACCTGCCCGCGTCCGGCTGCCAGCCAGGCCCAGTCCAGTGCCACGGAGCCAAAGCTTCGTTGCGAAGAATAGGGCGCATTGACGGCAAGCCGGGTGGCAAGCTCGCCGCTAAGCCTTTTAAAATCTAGTATGGCCGAACATCGCTGCAGGTCACTATGTACCGTGTTTGTTGCATCAAGCGGTTTATCGTTGAGGCTGGCCCCCCTGCCTTTTTCTGCAATGAAGCACTCATCCCGCATCGGGTCGTAGATGATGCCCATAATCGCCTGGCCATTTTCAATCAGTGCCAGGGATATGCTGTAGAAAGGGATGCCGGTGGCAAAGTTACTGGTGCCATCTAGAGGATCAAGACACCAGAACGTTGATTTCCCATCGGCAATGATGGCAGTTTGCTGCTGCTCCGTCATTTCTTCACCCAGCAGCGGTATCTCCGGGTGTAACTGATTTAATGCTTTTTGCAATCGGTTTTGTACGCTTATATCTGCTTCAGTGACCAGGCTGCCGTCCTGTTTGTAGGAAAAGCTGGTATGTTGAAAACGCGGCAGCAGTTCTTCCTTGCCAGCGTCGATGACAAGCTCCCTCAAAAGCGACAGTTCAATGGGAAATATGGTAGTCATCGATGCATAATCTCATCATTCAGCACTGCCCTGATCATTGGCGCTATTTTCATTTCATGTTCCTCAGGATTTCTGGATTTCGGCCCAGAGATCGTGTGTATTATGGTCGGTGATTTTAGCACGTACGATATCGCCCGCTTTCAAGTCAAAATCCCCATCGAGAAAAACCATGCCATCGATTTCGGGCGCATCACTCTTGCTGCGGCCGAAAAACCCTTCTTTATCTTTACCATCGATGATGATGTCCTCTATGCGCCCGACACGTCTGGCCAGCCGTTGTTCTGATATTCCCTCCTGAAGCGTCATAAAGCGCTGCAGCCTATCCTGTTTAACTTCTTCCGGGACGTGATTCGGAAGTGCGTTGGCGACTGCGCCGTCCACTGGCGAATAGGCAAAGGCGCCGACACGATCGAGCTGTGCCTCCTGCAGGAAATCCAGCAATTCATTAAATTGATTTTCAGTCTCGCCCGGAAAGCCGACGATGAAGGTGCTGCGCAGTGTGATATCGGGACAAATTTCACGCCAGTTTTCAATGCGCCGTAAAACATTCTCTGCATTGGCAGGCCGTTTCATCGCTTTCAGGATATCGTGATTGGCGTGCTGCAAGGGGACATCAAGGTAGGGAAGAATCGTGCCTTCGGCCATCAACGGGATGACACGATCGACATGCGGATAGGGGTAGACATAATGCAGTCGTACCCAGGCACCAAGCTCACCAAGGGCCGCAGCCAGCTCCAGAAAACGGGTTTTCAGCGGCTTGCCACGCCAGAAGTCATTTCGATAGCGGGTGTCCAGGCCATAGGCGCTGGTGTCCTGGGAGACCACCAGTAGTTCACGCACGCCTGCACTGATCAGGCCTTCAGCCTCATCCATGACCTCGGTTACGGGGCGGCTGACCAGGTCACCGCGCAGCGCAGGGATGATGCAGAAGGTGCAGCGGTGATTGCAGCCCTCAGAGATTTTCAGGTAGGCGTAATGACGAGGCGTCAGTTTGATGCCTCCGGGGGGTATCAAGCTTAGTTTCGGGTCCGTATCCGGTGGCAGATGCTGATGGATGGCATCCATGACTTCATCGGCGGCATGAGGGCCGGTAACGGCCAGCAGATCAGGAAAGGCCTGCTCGACAACACCTTTTTTGGCACCGAGGCATCCTGTAACGATCACCTTGCCATTTTCATTCAGTGCCTCAGAAATGGCCTGCATCGATTCTTCCACCGCATCATCAATAAAGGCGCAGGTATTGATAACGACAACATCCGAGCTTTTATAGTCGGGCTGGATGGCATAACCTTCGGCGCGCAGGCGCGTGATGATCTGTTCAGAATCGACCAGTGCCTTGGGGCAGCCGAGGCTGATAAAGCCAATAGATGGAATTTTATGTGGCATGGGATGATCGCGTGTGAGCAATAGTTCAGGTAATGTATATTTTATGTTAAAAGGACTGAACTATAAAATCTGTCACCGATTATTGAAATGAGGATGCTTTGAAAAAACTGCCTTTACCCATACTGATTGCAGGAATGATAATTTACTTTGCTGTGGTCAGCTGGTCAGATCCAGGCAACAGAAGCAATGCCAGCGAAGCTGCACATGCAGAGGGGCAGCGGATTCCAGATTACGAAACGGCACGCAAGATCTTCTGGAAGGAGCTTTATAGCAATGGCGGTAAAACCCTCTATTGCGGAAAAAAACTTGAGTCCGGCTATAACAAAGGGGTCAACATTGAGCATGTTTTCCCGGCGTCGTGGATGGCCTACAGCCTGCGCTGCGGGAAACGTAAGCAGTGCCGTGCGCAGAGTGCAGAATTCAATCTCATCGAGGCCGACCTGCACAATCTGTATCCTTCACGCAGTGACGTAAATAAGGCACGCAATAATTATCGCTTTGCCGTGATCCGGGGTGAGCAGAGGTCATTCGGACAGTGTGATTTTGAGTTTGACGAGCGACAGCGAATTGCTGAACCTTCACCGGAAGCTCGCGGACGCATCGCCCGTGCCATGCTGTATATGAGTGATCAGTATGATCTCTATATAAAGAAGAAGCTGAAGTCTCTGTTAATCGACTGGGATAGAAAATACCCGCCCGAACCGGCTGAATACCTGCGCAATGATCGTATCGAGCAGATACAGGGCAACCGCAATTCATTTATTGATGCGCACCAGTAACAAATTCGGTTATATAGAGGCTTAGCGCGTACATATAGGGCGCTCATCCGGATTTAGTACACTGCTAACGATACTATTCACCAGGTCATTGAGTTCCTGGGTAGTGATCACACCAAGCACGCGGTTGATCACATTGGGCGACACAGAGGCATAAATGGTCCTGCCATCATCAAGCGTAATTGTAATAGCAGCAACGTCCTTTTCTGACGCCTCACCGTCTTGAATCAGAAGCTCTTCCGCATTTTCCATTAATTTGTCGTAGTGAGATTCGGTCAATTCCTCGATTTCCTCTCCCAGGTCTTCCGCTACAGCGACAACCATGCCCATGGAATCACTCTGTTCCACGTAGGGTATGTCATGCTTTAGCAGATACTGGATAAATTGTTTGCGCGGTTCATCGTGAAAGAAAATGTATTCGAGCATGGCTTAAATTACCTGTTAGTAGAACCGTATTTGGTAGATTTGCTGCTGCCAGGCATAACAAAAGAGCTGTTTACTGTAACGCCGTGATCAAGCAATATATTGCAATGATACTATGGATTTTTGCCCTTTAATTACATTTACGTTTCCTGCCTATGAAATGGTCTATTATCAATAAGAAGCAACTCTACCGCGGATTTTTCGGTGTTAGCGGGTTTAAATTAAAGCATGAGCTGTTCGACGGCGGTGAAAGCGCTGCAATAAGCCGTGAATGTCTGGATAGAGGACAGGCAGCGGCTGTCCTGCCCTATGACCCGCTGCGGGATGAAGTGGTACTGATTGAACAATTTCGCATTGGCGCCATCGATGATCCATCGGGCCCCTGGCTAATAGAAATCATTGCCGGCCTACGGGAAGAAGGTGAATCAGCAGAAGACCTCATACATCGGGAAGCAGAAGAGGAGGCGGGCTGTAAGCTGTCAAACCTTATCCCCATACACAAGTATTATTCCAGTCCGGGCGGCAGCAACGAACAGATACAGATATATTTTGCACGCGCCGATACCACCGGGCCTGGTGGTATTTATGGACTTGATGAAGAGGGCGAGGATATCCGTGTTCACATCATCAGCAGCGACACCGCCTTCGAATGGCTGGATCAGGGTCGTATCGATTCGGCATTACCCATCATTGCGCTGCAGTGGTTCAGATTGAACCGGGATACAATTCGCGAACAGTGGTTGAAAGATAGGGAGCCTTCCCTGTCAGAATAGTCAGGTATCAAGTACATCAAAGGGACTCACCACGCTGATCCCCGGTTTGTTTAATACATGGGTATAGATCATGGTCGTCGAAACATCGGCATGGCCAAGTAGTTCCTGGACAGTCCGAATATCATAGCCGTTTTCAAGTAGATGTGTAGCGAAGGAGTGACGTAATGCGTGGCAATTGACCTTTTTATTAATACTCGCTTTTTCAGCAGACTTTTTTATATGGCGTTGTAAGCTGCACTCATGAATATGATGACGTCGAAAGGCGCCTGTTCGCGGATCTTTTGATATGACTAAAGAAGGAAAGACATATTGCCAACGCAGTTCATTGCCAGCATTGGGGTATTTTCGCGATAAAGCAATGGGAAGATAAACCTGGCCGATATTCTGCTCTAAATCTTCATTGTGTAACACGGCAGTTTTTTCGATTTGCTGTTTTAGCTCACCTATCAGTTTCTGGGGGATAGGGACAACCCTGTCTTTCATGCCTTTGGCCTCACGTACGAGAATCTGTTGATAATCAAAATCAACATCGAGAATTCGCAAGCGGATGCACTCCATTAAGCGCATACCGCAACCGTATAGCAAATTTGCCATTAATTGGTGAGACCCACTTTGCATCTGGTTGAAAAGGTCCTTAACTTCATGGCGTGATAAGACAACAGGTAGGCGACGTGGCTTTTTTGAACGAGTAAATTCAATAGAATCACCAAATTCCCTCTGCAGTACATGCTTATAAAAGAATATCAAAGCATTTAATGCCTGTGATTGAGTGCTGGATGAAACCTGTCTGTTAATAACTAAATACTCAAGAAATTCAGCTATAGAAGCTTCATTTAATTCTTCAGGGCTTTTCATTGAATGATATTTCACATACCGAAGAAACCATTCAAGGTAGGTGTGCTCAGTTCGAATTGAATAATGTCTAAGGCGTATTTCTTTTATTAGTGAATGAACGAGTTGCGGATACAGGGAAAAAATTTTGTTAAAGGAACCATTGCGATAGCTCTTAGCAAGCAGGCCATTTGTGATCGACTCAATATCAATTGATTCAGTATGACGTGAGAGCGTAGTATGAGTATCAGGAATCGTATTCGACCGGTTTAGCCAGTCCTCCCAGTTGAAAGAGTCTGCCCACTTAAGTTGAACCATTTCAGTGAATAATATTTTGAGAGAAATAACTAATTGTTTTACTTGCCAGTCTTTTAGTTGGCCATTTCGACCAGCTTCATTAATGTAGGCTTCTACATGTTTTGCGGTGTGATTGATTAACTTTAGGTGATGGTGTTTGTTAATGTATGTCTCTGCATGGCTTACATACCATCGTTCAATGCCGGGTTTAATACCACTTGATTGAACCTTTTCTATGTATTTGTTCCAGAAACGGGATACGAGAAGGTCATTCATTATGCTACTCCATTAGCAAGTTTAAACAGGTAATCCATTTACCTGAAACAGGATAAATATATCACTTAATTTATAGAAAATTCTACTGGCAGGATAGACTAGATGGCTGGTTCATACCTATATTTGTAATAATATATAAAAAGCCTCGAAATATGTAATTGTATGAATATCTTCATTCCTAGGGATGAAGGATAAATGTTTACAATTAGCATTCTTGTTATATAATTTAATAACTTACAGATACTATTTACACAGAGAAAAAGAATGAATCATAAAAATAGTAACGAATTAGACTGCACGCAGGCTAATTATGTAATTACCGCAAGCTGTCTAATTAACTGTT
>JBLYYR010000233.1:0-21752 GCA_048550195.1 Arenicellales bacterium | reverse complement strand
TTCATGTTTGCCGCATTGCGAGTAAATGACTATGAATTCGTTATATGTAAGTTCTGAACTTACTCATATACAATGCTAAATTTACCAAATTGCAGGAGTAAGAAATGACAAACCGTGCTCATACCGTTGTTGCCAGATACAAAATACGTCCACTTGATAAAGAGAACATGCATTTGAATGGTGAAGTGGTTGTCTCTGATGGCCATACACACGGGTACACAGCAACCGCCCACCTTTTCTGGGGCCGTGCGGTTGGTGCGCCCGGACAGGGCAGCTTTAGCGAGGTAAAAAAGCGAGAGGCAATCGGAATCACACAAGAAGAGGCCTCGGAAGCTTTGCTAGAAATCATGCTGACTGAATTCGGTCCCGTAGAATTTGATCCTTTCGAGGGAAGCTGATGTTACAACGCTGCTCGATTGGCTGTCTCAGCTTCCCTTCGGTGAACAAATACCATTCGTTGCACTTTTGTTCGCTGCAGTTGCATTTTTAGCGAGTTTGATGGGTAATCCCCCCGAAAAATAAAGGTGCTCAAAAGTAGTATTTTCCAATATATTATTAACAAGGAGAATCTACAATGAAAAAGTCCCGATACAGTGAATCACAGATCATCAGCATCCTGAAAGAAGCTGAAAATGGCATCCCTGTCACTGAATTGTGCAGAAAGCATGGTATGAGTGACGCGAGTTTCTACAAATGGCTTGCTAAATACGGCGGTATGGACGTTTCCATGATGAAACGCATGAAGGAGCTGGAAGAGGAAAACAGTCGCCTGAAGAAAATGTACGCCGAGGAAAGACTGAAGGCAGAGATCGTTCAGGAGGCGCTTGAAAAAAAGTGGTGAAGCCATCTCGGCGTAAAGAGATGGCAAAAAAAGCTGTCAATACCCGTAAGATATCGATACGCCTGGCCTGTGGATCATAGGGTCAGGTCTATATTTTATACTTTTACTATAAAATATAGACCTGATCCCGAATCCTCGTGGCAACTGGCGAGTCACTTTCAGGTTTAACGGTGAGCACGCCGAAATTGTAAATTACGAAGATTATCATTGAGGAAATATTATGCTTATGCACAATCCCCCACACCCAGGAGGCATTATTAAAGAACTTTGTCTTGAACCACTTGGCTTAACCGTGACAGAGGCTGCAAAAGGGCTGGGTGTTAGTCGTAAGACTTTATCAAGTATTATTAATGGCAAAGCGGGTGTCAGCCCTGAAATGGCTGTTCGTTTATCTATTGCCTTCAGCACATCATCAGAAAGCTGGTTAAATCAACAGTCACAGTATGATCTCTGGCAGGCAGAACAGCATCGTGATGAACTTCATGTTAGCCGTCTTTCAGCTGCATAAAACTGGGCAGTATAAGCGTATGCCAGTTCTTTGACCTGATAAAAGTTCACATACTGGTAGACCCCGTACTGCACAAAAAACAGCCTGAGTTTTTCTCTACTTCTTTCTATTGTGCCTTCAGGCTCAGTAAGAATTCAGCACCCGGGTCCCGGTTAACGACATCGACCGTGCCACCCATTTCTGTTGCTAACTGATACACCAGCGCCAGGCCGATCCCGGTACCCACGGTTTCACGGGTGAGTTCATTGCCGGAGCGATAGAATAGCCTGAAGATCTTCTTTATCTGGCTCTTTTCAATACCAGAGCCGTAATCCCTTACGCTGAACTGTATGCTTCCATCACTTAGTAATCTGCAATGCAGATCAATGGTCTTCTGCTCGGCGTTGATGGAGAACTTTATCGCATTGTCTACTAGATTGATTATGATCTGGGTGAATCCATCGCTGTCCACTTCGATAGTTGCAGCCGCTGCCTGGTCCTGACAATTTATCTGCAATTTAAAACCGGCACGTTCGACCTGCGAGGCCACCCTGGAGCGAATGCCATCCATCAATTCAGAAACTGCTACCGTTTTTAGATCGAGCTGTAGATCGTTTCGGGTCATTCGTGCCAGTTGCAGTACATTGTTAATCAGGCGAGACAGGCGTTCGCTCTCGTCATGGATAAACTCATAATAAGCCTGTTTTTTCTCATTCGGTGCCCAGCCTTCACGCAGCATTTCGCCGTACATGCGGATGGACGTCAGTGGGGTTTTTAATTCATGGCTGACAGCTGAGACGAAATCCTGTTGCTGGCGAGCGAGCTCTATCTGTTTTATTCCCAGTCGGTACATCAGGTAAAAGCCGCTGCATAATATCAGCACAAGTATCATTGCAAGCCAGCCAATCACAGCGCCGCCAGGACCAACAGGCAGGCGGGTTACACTGAAGATTAGCTCCAGTTCTCCGAGTGGGTCAGACAATCGAGTCTGGTAGAGTACTGCACCCTCCAGCTCCTCGGCACTGGACAGGTATCGGCCTGATGTGACACCGCCGAAGGCAGTAAACACATTGCCCTGATAGACGACGATAAGCTTGCTCATGTCTGACAGGGAGGTCTCGAGGAATGCCGTCTGGATAATGTTTTGTAAAAAACCCTGCTGTTCAATCAACATTCCCTGGATATACCGCTGGCCATCACGCCAGACCTTGCGGTACAAAACAAAATGCCCACTGTCGAGCAGGGAAAATTCGAGCGGGTCTATTTCACTCTCAAAAGTGTGGATGGGGAGCTTTTCAATAGTTAGCGGCTCACTGTTGCTATAGGCGGGTGTTCGAGAAACGGTGGCTTTATCAGGTTCAGGCAACACGTTGCGTTCCTTGCGTGCTCGCTTTTCAGTCACACTGGCAACTTCTGACAACTCTTCTTCCTCAAGCTGTCTATCTTTTGCAGGAGGGATAGTCTGCTGGAAGCTATAGTCCAGGTTCAGGTCCTCGAGACGACCGAGTTTTGCGGCCTTTTGTTTTTTATCACGTCCCTTTGGCTGTTTTTGAAGTTGGTCAAAAGCTGCCTGACCCGGTACGTTTTGTAATGAAGTGCTGCCTGAGGATGACGAAAGCTTGCCAGAGGAGAATTGCTCTGAGTCATCTTCATCTGCTATGGATACGGTATCGCGTGAGTCAGTCCGGCTAGCTGATTTGCTTTCTCCTACTGAGGAAACAGCGGGGGCAGCTGCCGGTGATGGTCTGTAGCTTTGCACCAGGCGGTTGCTGCTCAAAATCTGCCGCAGTGTGTTCTGCAGTGACTGACGTTGTTTGAGCTGATCGGGTGATATACCGTAGTTACCCGTTTGTGTGCCCGATTCTGGCAGCAATGGTGTGCTGAAGGTACCATTCGTATCTACCTGAAAATATCCAATCACACCGGGGATCGTTGTTTTGACAGGAAAGGCAGCCAGCGGAGAGCGTTGCAAAATACTGGCAGATGGGTCACCTAATACGTTCAGGAAGTTGTAGTCAGTAAATGAACGCGCCTCTTCGTTGTCGATAAGCTGGCGGAACTGTTTGTCGATACGTTTGACCAGTTCTTCAGCCTGCACGCGGTGTACATAGAATGCCTCCCATTTCAGCTGACTGTAGGCCTGGTAGACGAGGATCCCCGCTGGGATGGCCAGGGCGAGAAAGAACAGTAATAGCCAGCGCTGAAGTTGTTTACGATCAAGCCCGGCTAATGAACCCGCGTTCAGTTTCATGATGCCTGCACCGGTTTTCCAGTTAGCAGTTTATAACCCGCTCCTCTTACAGTTATCAGGTGTTCGGGTTGTGATGGGTTTTGTTCAATCTTGCGACGTAGTTTGGCGATATGGATATCCACTGTGCGTGTTTCCAGCCCCAGATTTTTCGCATAACCCCAAACCTTATTCAGTAGCTCATCACGCGAAACCGGGCGCGTGGAATTTGCATGCAGGAACTGGAGTATTTCAATTTCACGACGTGTGAATGACAGTGCGTCCGTACCACACCGTCCGCAAAGGTTCTGACAATCAACTTCTACAGAATCACCCAGTTGAAATTGTAGATTTTCATCAACACAGGTTTGCGTGCGCCTTAACACCGCCTGCACTCGAAGTACCAGTTGGGATACTGAAAACGGCTTGGCCACGTAATCGTCGGCACCCAGGGATAAGCCCTGAATGATATCCTCGTCGCTGGTCCTGGCGGTCAGCATGATGATGGCCTGGTCACGATCAACCGCACGAATCCGATTGCATATTTCAAACCCGTCCATACCCGGCAACATGACATCCAGTAGTACCATGTCATAGTGGCCGCTCAATGCTTTTTCCAGGCCGCTGTTTCCATCTGCAGCAAAATCTACCTCGTAGCCGTGGAACACAAATACATCTATCAATCCTGCACGGATTGCTTTTTCATCTTCAACGATCAATAGGCGGCTTTTATTCGACATATGCCAATCCTACCAGCTTGTCCCACTGTGCTCATGTAAAACATTTGTAAATACTGTGCGCTAGAGTTTACCAAACCCTGTCTATTCCTGATGACAGCTCCTGCTTAAACTGAAGGCACATTCAGAAACCATTCTTAAATAAAACAGAGGAGCTATCTATCATGGCATTGATTACACGGGTATCACGATTATTTCAGGCTGATTTACATGCGGTACTGGACCGTATAGAGGAGCCGGACATTTTACTAAAGCAGGCCGTAAGGGAAATGGAAGATGAATTGCTCCGGGATGAGCAACGGCTCAAGTTGTTGCAGCATGAGCAAAGCCAGATGCAGGTACGCGAAAGTGAGCTGGAGCAGTCACTGGTAGAGATAGGGCAGGAACTGGATATTTGCTTTGAATCAGGTAAGGAGAAGCTGGCGAAAGCGATGGTTCGGCGCAAGCTTGAAGCGCAGGGCCTGAAGCGGGTTCTTTCGCGAAAATGCACTGACCTTGGGGAAACAATAAGCAGGCTTGAGACGCAGCAGAAAGAGTATCAAATGCGTCTCGACAACATGCGTCAAAAAGCCGAATTACTGACTGAGGAACAGGACAGGAATGATTCAGCAGGTGGCTGGCCATCAGCGACGGTCAGTATCCAGGATGAAGATGTTGAAGTGGCTTTTCTGCGTGAGAAGAAGAACAGGAGGGCGTCATGAAAAGGCCCTCCTTTATAGAAGGCGCGATATTCGCCTTAGCGGTGAGCACTGTCGGTAGCGTGTTGTTACCGGTTCTTAGCTGGACACTGCCAACGGCCACGGTACTCAGATTGCTTATCGCCGGTATCGGATTTAGCTATGTCATCTATCTATTGAGTAGAAATGACGAGCGCATTGGCCGTGTAACCACCATAGTGGTTTGGTCAGTCGCCGCCATGGCAGTCTGGATATTTGCCCCGTCGATCGTACTTTATGCCCTGCTGCATCTTGCACTGGTATGGCTAGTTCGTTCGATGTATTTCTACTCCAGTGCCTTATCTGCGCTGCTCGATCTCGGACTAAGTGGCTTCAGTCTGGCAACAACTCTCTGGGTGGCAAGCTGGACAGGTAGCTTTTTTATGACCCTCTGGAGCTTCTTTCTAATGCAGGCATTATTTGTCGCTATCCCATCAAGCTGGAAGTCTGGGTCTGCCAGGGTGAACCGCCCAGATGATAGCAACGACCGATTTGAACATGCTTACCACGCAGCACAGTCAGCTGTGCGCAAACTTTCAATAAATTGATATAAAAGGAGTACTAAAATGAAATCCAAAATTTTAGCAATAGCGTTATTCTCAACAACAGTGGCAGGTGTTGCTTTATATCCGGTCTATCAAAGCACAGGCGGAGTTACACCAGTCAAACACAATCCGCTAAAAATCCCAGCCACCAATCTGGTGGCTAACGACAGCAACCGTATCGATGTCGTGTTCGTACTGGACACCACTGGAAGCATGAGTGGATTGATCCAGGCGGCCAAGGAAAAGATCTGGTCGATCGCTACCACCATGGCATCGGCTAACTCAGCACCGGAGATTCGGGTGGGCCTGGTCGCCTATCGTGATCGAGGAGATGCTTATGTAACAAAGACCATTGATCTGTCCAGTGATCTGGACACCGTGTACGCCACATTAATGGACTTTCAGGCTAAAGGTGGTGGAGACGGTCCCGAAAGTGTCAATCAGGCACTTAATGATGCGGTTGAAGGCATGTCCTGGAGTCAGGATAAACAGGCCTATAAGGTAGTATTCCTGGTGGGAGATGCGTCGCCACATATGGATTACCAGGATGACGTAAAGTATCCCGTGTCACTTGCTGCAGCACGAGAAAAAAATATTGTCATTAATACAATACAGGCTGGAAGCAGCAGTTCTACTACAAAGGACTGGCAGCAAATCGCGCAGCTGGGGCATGGGCAGTATTTCCAGGTTGGACAGTCCGGTAATGCCGTTGCCATTGCATCACCTTTTGATGAGGAAATTGCAAAACTGTCGAAAAAACTCGATGACACCCGTCTTTATTACGGGAATGAAGAAGAAAAGGCCAGACAGGTGAAAAAAATTGAGTCTACGGATAAGCTACATGCTTCCGCCTCAGTTGAAACACGTGCCCGTCGAGCAACGTTTAATGCATCGAAGAGCGGCAGTGTAAACTTTCTTGGTGAAGGCGAGCTGGTCGATGATATAGGCAGTGGCCGTGTCGATCTATCCAGCATTAAAAAAGATGAATTGCCGAAGTCACTGCAGGCATTGGCACCTGCGGCACAGAAAGCCATGGTCTCGGAGATGGCTGAGCGGCGCAACGAGCTGCAAAGCGGAATCAGGCAGTTGGCCGAAAAGCGTACGAAGTACCTGAAAAAGAAAGTGAAAGATAGTGGTGGTGCGAAAGACTCGTTGGATGAAAAGGTCTACAGCGCAATCCGTGAGCAGGCAGGCAAGCTTGGTATGACGTATGAAAAGGACTCGGCGGATTATTAAACCCTGACGCCCTGGGCGTTGATCCTGCAATCTCTATGGATATTCGGGGTCAGGTCTATACTTTATACCTTATAGTATAAAGTATAGACCTGACCCCGAATCTTTGTGCCCCCGATTCTCTCTATATTTTGCTAGTCAGGCATTTGCAATGACAGGTTTTGTTGGATTGCCTTTGTCACTACCTGTGGGTCGTAATCTAGTAGATCGGCATCCACTAATCTCGCTTTATTCTGACTTAATGGCAATTGTTGCTCATGATCGTATCTCATTTTATTTTTATAAAGGGAGATAATAATTTTAGGATTATTTGTATCATAGAAAAACGAAATGAGTTTATGCATCATCCGTTGTTGCGTTCCGCAAATTATGATATCCGCTGTCAGGGCGCCGTGAATGAGATCTTTTAGGTTACCAGTAGATTCGCCCACACTAACCACGGAATTAGGTATGCTATTACATTTTTCAAACTCTTGCCTATCATATGTTTTTCTAAATTCGTTTAGTGCATTGATCTGTTCCTGTGAATAATTGAACTCCTTGATTTTTGCCATTAGCAGTTGAAACGCCCGGCCAAATCCATCAGAAGCAAATACTACTGAATACTCATCAGGACTAAAGTTAACAAATACATTTTTGACGAATTGAACATAATCATCCGGGTTGATGTGGTTGGTTCCCGTGCATTCAATACTGTTTAGTTCTGTTGCTTGTTTAATTAATCTATCTAGAGGGATATATGTGTCCCAGGGCGTTTTCAGCAATGCTGTATCACCCTGGCGCATGTGTACCAAAACACGAAGTTTTCCTTTTTTATATTGTGATCTCCAGGGTCTGTTTTTTCGTTTGTTTTTGTATGCCTGATACAGGCTTAAATTATCCGGAAGTTCTGGAAATTTACGGTATACCAATGAAAAGAAACCGCGGTCACCAGGTCTATTGCCTAATCTTAAGGTAACCAGTAAGCCAGAGTTTCTTTTATTGTGGCGTTCGACTTTCCTACGGACATAATTGTGAAGATCCTCAAAGCAGGAAATCCCTTCTTTTTGTATGGTGTCTTTACCAATACATATGTCAAGTTTGCCAGCCTTTAGAAGAAGTCTATGTTTTCCCAATGATTGCAGGTATTCATTAAAACCAAGAAATGAGTAAACATCGAATGCAAAGATTCTTAACACCCTGCGAATTAATTTCCTGTGAAACCTGCGAAACAACTTGTTGCGGTATACAAAGCCTAAATATGGCGTGTCTTCAAATGATGAGCGTTCTGAATAAATCTTCTTATGAATGTAGGTATATCCTAGTGAGCGCCCAAGCTTGTAAAAAGCATCGAATTGCATCAGTTGATCTGTAAAGCCTGCTTCAGTTGGACTTATCTCAAAATATACTGATTTTTTGGCGGGGGGCAGTGCAATTACTTCCATTTTTCCCTTAATATGTTATTTTCTAATTCTGTATATTAATATTAGTCTGAATTCGATATTCATGCCTTAATGAAAACAGAACATACACAAATGTGCACAACTTGTAATGCTCTAAATTGGACCAATTCTTATGGAATCGAAATGTATAAAGTACCATATGAATATTTAATTACTCAAGTTGACTGACGTTTTTTACGGCCTGTTAGGCCGTTGGTTGAGATTGGTAGAACAATCTTTCTAGATGTTTTAAAAGAAGTCTGCAAGCGGTTTAACTGGGTAGTCCATGCCTTTTGCTTAATAACTAACCATTACCAAATTTTGATTGAAACACCTGACAGTAAGCTGGCAAAAAGTATGCGTCAGATGAAAGGTGTTTATACACAGCGATTTAATTGAAGACACAGGCGGGCAGGGCATGTTTTTCAGGGAAGGTATAAAGCCATTCTTGTACAAAAAGAAGCTTACCTTTTAGCACTGATACGTTATATCCTTTTAGACCCTGTAAGAGCCTATATGGTAAGGGCGCGAAAGATTGGCCCTGGAGTAGCTATAGAGGCACAGCGGGGTTTATTAAAGCCTATAGCATGAAAGGTAGTGGTGAGCACTTTGGATTTGAACTTTTATAGGAAATATTTTTACAATAGTATAGTTAATCTGTTGTTTTAAGTTATATACTTATATCTTCAAATAATTTAAAACCCCATTATATACAATTAAAAAAACTTAACTGTTATGCAGAATACATCTATATTAAAAAACACAAAAATGCTACCGACTGATGCGGCTCGGGAGATATACTCATTGGCAATTGCTCACAGAGATGAAACAGAGCACTTACGAAGAGTTGCTCCGGCTGTAGTTGAGCGACTCAAAGAGCTTCAATTGTTAAGAATGGGATTGCCAAAATTTCTTGGAGGATGGGAAGATGATCCCGTGGAAGTACTAAAGGCTTATGAAATACTGAGTAGTGCAGAAGCTTCTGTCGCCTGGAATGTCTGGAACAATCACCTTGCATGTACATTTGGTCGGTTTCTAGATGAAGATAGCATGAGAGAGATCTATAAAGATTCATCTCATTTTTACGCCAATTCAGCACGTCCTGAAGGAGTCGCTGAGATAGTACCCGGTGGATATTCGGTATCTGGTCGATGGTCTTTAGTGTCTGGATGTGAGCTGTCTGATTGGTTTGTATTACGATGTCTCGTAACCTCAGAAGATTTACCAAAAACATTAGGTCCTGGAGCCAGGCTAAAATTATTTTTTATTCCGAAATCGGCTATTCAAGTTATTGATACTTGGAGCGTAGGTGGACTTAGAGGGACAGGCAGTCATGATATAGAGATAGAGGATACTTTTGTAAATGAGAAATACGCAATAGATTTTGAGAGCCCAGTGCAGATTGATAATGCTTATAGTCGTTTACCGATCTGTTGTTTGAATGCAGCTGGTAATGCCGCGATAGCTCTGGGGATACTAAAATCTGCTACAGATGATTTAGTAAAAATATGCCTTGAAAGAGTAACGCCTGGTAAAGGTCCAGATTTACGCGATCGACTGGCGGTTCAAACTGCTGTGTCAAAAAGTAAAACAATATTAAGTGCTGCACGTACGCAATTGCACAATTCAGTTGCTACGATATGGAAGGAATCACTTGAAGGGAACGCTTATTCTGATGAGCAATTAGCCGATGTTTGGGCTGCTTCAGTTCAGGCTGCAACATCTGCCAGGTCAATGTTAACTGAAATATATACAGTTGCTGGAACAGCAGCACTGTACACTAAATCTCATATCGAAAGAACGCATAGGGATATTCATGCTGTTTTACAACATGGAATTATTCAGCCGCATTGGTTGAATCAAGCTGGTATGGCTTATGTTGGACTTAAACCCAATGCTGCAATGTTTAGGGTTTAACGTTTAGTTTTTTTATATGAACAAATACGTTTTAGAAGATATGGTTTGACCCGTGGGGTCGGACCATTGCAGGCTGTTGATATTTAACGAAATTCCATCGTAAAACAGTGATCATTTTATCTTAAAAGACTCTTTTTGGTAGCAAAATGGGCAGTATAAGCTCATGTCAGTTCTTTGTGCCCCGGTTGGTCTGTAAAAAAAGAAGTAAACGTACGGGTGAATTATCTTTATATTGTAAAATACACCTGTCCTCTTAATTTACTGGCCCCTTGTTTATATGCCCAAGCCATTCCTTATAATGCAGCTTCGCCCGGAGGATGATACCTCCGATAATGAATTTTCAGCGATCCTGAAATACGGCGGTCTTGATGCCAAAGATGCCCATCGCTTGCGGATAGAAAAAAAAGGCATCCCAGATGACCTTGAACTGGATCAGTACAGCGGCGTAATTGTCGGCGGCAGTCCATTTGATATCAGCACACCAGAGCAGGATAAATCTGCTATCCAGAAAAAGATTGAACAGGATTTCAAAAGACTATTTGATGTAATTGTTCCCAATGATGTCCCTTTCCTTGGTGCGTGCTCGGGTAATGGTTTGCTTGGTTCATACCTGGGTACCTCAATATCCACCCGGTATGGTGAGGCAGTAGGTTGTGTAAAGCTCGGTATCACGGACGCTGGTAAAGCGGACCCGTTATTATCCGGCTATCCGGACAAGATCAGTGTATTGTCAGGGCACAAAGAGGCCTGTGACACAGTACCTGATAGCGCAGTTTTATTAATGACCGGTAACGCCTGCCCGGTACAGATGTTTCGTGTCGGCAGCAATGTATATGCTACCCAGTTTCACCCGGAGGGTGACAGTGACGGCTTTACTCTGCGTATCCATGCATATAAACATCATGGCTACTTTGAACCGCACCAGGCAGATTGTTTGATTGGTGCTGTTTGTGAGGAAGAGACACCTTACGCTCAGGAAATACTCCGGCGGTTCGTGAAACGCTATAAGACATGAATGGATATCATTAAGACAAAAAGCAACACAGAGCCCCGAACATTCATTGATAAAGGTTGGAAATTTTTATGAAGAGATTGACTTCAGTGTTGGTTATAATTTTTAGCATGCTGACTAGCTGTGGTGTTCACCGGGCTTACGAGAACACTGAAGTCGGTCAGTTAGAGGGTGTACTCGAAGTACGGTGGCTAGAACCAGATAGGTTCTTGTTCGTCCCCAGCAGGAATAACCCACTACGTTTCACAACAGCTGATGGTACGCGCACGATCGAACCAGGACCTATGTACACTGATGGTGGTTCAATTCCGCGTATTTTCTGGTCAGTGCCTGGGTATTCTCCCTGGGGCATTGCTCCCGCTTATATCATTCATGACTGGCTGTTCGTGGCGCACCATTGCGGCATCCCGGACTACAAGAGTGTTACATTCACTGAATCATCCAGGTTTATGGGAGAAAGCATCAAAACCCTTATGGAAACGACTAGAGTGCCTAAGGACGAGTCGCTATTTTTCAATATTGTTGCCGCTGTTAAAACGCCAATTGCCAGAAGTTTGTGGGATAAAGGTGTGTGCGATTTACCGCCAGAGCAGTTGGCTTATGGAACTATCGCTGAAGCCAGGCCGCTAATTGCTCTTGAATTAGAAGACCTGAAATTGAAACTTCAAAAAGCGGAAAATGATATGCGAGTTACTCCAGATACTGTGCACAGGAAGCAATATGCAGTTGAAGTGCAAAATTTGAGGAGTAAACTGAAGAGTGTGGATCAACTTTCAGTTATATCCGCCGAGAAGCCCATGAATGCTCCAGCGACAAAATTACTCTACACGATTGATATGAGTACTGCTCGTTAGGAATCCTCTAGGTCGGATCATCACGTGCCATTTTTGACGTCACCCTTGGGTTGGTCGATAAAGGCTGTTGAAATGTAATACTATTCCGGCATAAGGCGATCATTATTCTTTCTTAGAAGGCCATTATTAGTAACAAAATGGGCAGTCTTAGGACATGCCAGTTGCTTGACCTGGTGCAGGTTTACAAAATGGTGGACAGATTATCCTTTAGCTTTGATGGCCAATTGTTCTATCGCGTTCTCTATTTCACCGGCGACCTGAACAATGCTTGACACATGAGTGGCTGATAGACGTTATAAAATAGAAATAGCATTTACCTCTTGTTGGTAATTGTTGGGTAAGGAATTATAAAAATAAACCTGATAATGCAATATTTCGTACAAATGATATTTTAGTATATTAAAGATATACTAAATATGAATTTATACTTAAGGATTGAATAGGATGGCACAAACTGCCGCATTGATAGAGACTCTCAAACAGGCACTGAAGAGTCGTCACCTGACCTATGCTGTGGTTGCCCGTCAGCTGAAAATGAGCGAGGCCAATATTAAGCGCATGTTTGCTTCAAAACGCTTTACTCTCGAAAGGCTGGAAGACATTTGTCGTTTGATGGATATGGAGTTAACTGACCTTTTTCTGCTTTATGAAGAATCACGCCAACGAATTACCCAGTTAACGCTAGAGCAGGAACAGGAGTTGGTAAAGGATGTAAGGTTGCTGTTGGTCGCTGTCAGTGTCCGAAATCGTCTCACCTTTGATGACATAATTAATAACTATCAGATTTCTGAGACGGAGTGTATTCACTACCTGGCCAAACTCGATCGACTCAAGATTATCGATTTGTTACCTCAAAATCGTATTAAACTACGAATTGATGATGACTTTCGCTGGCATCCCAATGGACCTATCGAGTGCTTCTTTGAAAAGCAGATCCAGAGCCAATTTCTAAAATCTGCATTTGGAGGGGAATTGGAGCAGCGACTGTTCATGTTTGGACTGTTGTCTGATTCCTCCACACAACTCATAATTAACAGAATGCAGTCCCTGGCCAGAGAGTTTACCGATCTACATCGGCAAGATGCTTGCCTGGCATTGGATAAACGCAATACGACAGGCTTAATGCTTGCGATGCGACCCTGGGAGGCGGAGGTATTTGACCCACATTTAAATAAAAATCACAAAAAAGTATATAAATAATATACTAATAAGATACAAATAGACTATTAATTTATTAATAGTTTATTTATATGTTATCTTCGTTGATTATTGCTCCCAGGGCGGCATGCTATAGCCGGAATAATAAAGACAAGGGAGATAACAATGTTCAAGATAATGATCCGTTGGCTATTGAAGCTGATATACCGGGTTGAGGTGAAGGGAACAGAATACCTTGAGAATTTTAGTGAGCGTACCCTGGTGGTGGCGAATCACACCTCTTTTCTTGACGCTGTATTGCTGTACGCATTTCTCCCCGTACCTGCGACTTTTGCCATCAACACTTACATTGCGCAAAGTTGGATAGGTCGATTCGCATCCCATTTTGGGAATCTGTTTGCACTGGATCCAGCCAACCCACTTTCTATTCGTGCATTAATCCGGCGCGTGGAAAAAGGTGAATGCGTGGTTATCTTTCCGGAAGGAAGGATCACCGTCACGGGCGCCCTGATGAAAGTGTACGCTGGACCAGGCCTGGTTGCTGTGCGCACGGGTGCCATGGTTTTGCCCATCCGTATCGATGGTGCGCAATACACCCCATTCTCTCGTCTACGCGGCCGCGTTCGCCTGCGATACTTCCCAAAAATAACGTTAAATGTACAGGCGCCTCGTCGTCTGCAAGTTGATGAGCAGTACCGTGGTCGTCGCCGTCGCGAACAAGCGGGTAGGTTGTTGGCTGATTTGATGAATGAGTTGATGTATGAAACCACGAACAAGGAGCAGACCCTGGTAGAGCGGCTACTGGATGCTCGTCGCATTCATGGTGGTGACCATGTCGTTGTTGAAGATATTAATCGTGCACCCTTAAATTATAATAAGTTGATTACCCGCTCGGTTGTGTTGGGTCGTCAGTTAGTTAATCAGTGCGGTGATGATGAGAATATCGGTGTGCTATTACCCAGCACTCTAGCAACCGTTGCAACCTTTTGGGGTTTGCAGTTTTACGATCGTGTTCCTGCGATGCTTAATTACACGGCCGGTACAAAAGGAATGATTTCGGCTTGTGAAACGGCAGACCTGCAACGTGTGGTTACCTCACGTAAATTTATCGAGCAGGCAAAACTTGAAGATGCGGTTGCCGTTCTCGGTAGTAAGGTGGAACTGATTTACCTGGAAGATATTGCAAAGGGTATAGGTATATTCGACAAAGCAACCGGTCTTGTTAAAAGCCGTGTCGATAGATGGTTGCGGCATGGTGTGCGTCGCCAGGCCACACAGGCTGCAGTAATTCTGTTTACTTCAGGATCTGAAGGCACACCTAAAGGTGTAGTGCTATCGCATCGCAACCTGCTAGCCAATATTCAACAGTTGGTATCGCGCATTGATTTCAATGCGCAGGATATTGCGTTGAATGCACTCCCATTGTTTCATTCTTTTGGTTTGACAGCAGGAATGATCTTGCCATTGACATCCGGTGTACGTGTTTTTTTCTATCCATCACCCTTGCATTACCGCGTCGTGCCCGAAGTATCTTATGAAATAAATGCTACCGTTCTATTTGGCACCAATACTTTTCTTTCGGGTTATGCGCGCTTTGCTGATCCCTATGATTTTTATAGCGTGAGATATGTTTTTGCCGGCGCCGAGAAGTTACAGGATGAAGTACGCCGTACCTGGCAGGATAAATTTGGGGTGCGTATTTTTGAAGGTTATGGTGCGACGGAGACTAGTCCGATAATTGCTGCAAACACGCCTTTGGCAAATCGCCCTGGCACAGTGGGTAGGATGATGCCGGGCATGGATTATCGGTTAGTCGAAGTACCTGGCCTGGATGATGGAAAACGCTTGCAGGTACGCGGTCCGAATATCATGCTGGGTTATCTATTACATGACAAACCAGGAGTATTGATACCTCCTGCAACTGAATTCGGAGAAGGTTGGTATGATACCGGTGATATCGTCACGGTAGATACTGATGGGTTTATTCATATTCGCGGTCGTGCCAAACGTTTTGCCAAGATAGCTGGTGAAATGGTCTCTCTCACCTCGGTTGAAGTTCTTGCCAATAAAGTCTGGCCTGATGCCTTGCACGCGGCGATTGCTATTCCAGATGCACGCAAAGGTGAGCAAATCGTACTGCTGACGACGCATGAGGATGCAAACCGGGCCACGCTCCTGGCACAGGCACAAGGTGATGGTATTGGAGAAATTAATGTACCTCGTCAGATTCAACAGGTAGGAAAAATCCCTGTCCTGGGTACAGGTAAGATTGATTACGTGGCAGCGAATCAGCTGGTGAGAGCGTAGACATGAATAACAAAATCTACCGCGTGCTGGCCACCCAGTTTTTGACTGCCTTTGCTGATAATGCAGTGTTATTTACTATCATTACCATGGTGTTACAACAGGCGGAGCGGGGGAGCTGGTATGTTCCTGCGCTGCAAGCTTCATTTCTTATCGCATTTGTAGTGTTAGCGCCATGGGTAGGCCGCTTTGCAGATGCACACGCAAAACCACGAGTTCTGTTTATTGCCAATGTGCTTAAGGCATTGGGGGCTGGGATGTTATTTTTACAGGTTGAACCGCTGATAGCGTATGCCATGATTGGTTTGGGGGCAGCTGCCTACAGTCCAGCTAAATACGGTATCTTGCCTGAAATGGTGGATGAAAAAACATTGGTAAAGGCCAATGGCTGGATTGAAGGATCTACCATTCTGGCCATTCTCAGCGGCAGCGTTATCGGAGCTGCTGTGTCAGAGTATTCCATCACCTTTTCACTGCTCATGGTGATCGCCTTATATGTTGTTTCATCTCTAATCGCATTGACCATTCGCCATTCTCTTATAGCAAAGGGAAAGGGTGAAAGCTCTCTTTCAGGTTTCTTCAAACAAATGCGTGGTTTGTTAGCCACACCAAGGGCACGATTTTCAACACTTGGCGTAAGTCTTTTTTGGGCATCAGCGACGGTGTTGCGTGTGTTATTAGTGGCCTGGGCACCTGTCGTATTATTGATACACTCTACCACCGAGATAGCAATGCTGACGATGTTTGTGGCTATTGGCATTGCTGTGGGTTCCCTGTTGGTTCCACGTTTTATCCCTATGGCATATTTACGCCGTGCCCGTGTAGCGGCTTACTTAATGGGTATAGTGATTGTGATGCTTGCCATGCTGGATACCCTTTGGTTGGTACGCCTGGCCTTATTTTTCGCTGGTGTATGCGGGGGGTTATTTGTCGTGCCTATCAATGCAGCATTACAAGAGATCGGTCATAAGACGATTGGTAGCGGTGGTGCCGTCGCTATCCAGAATTTCTTTGAGAATGTCTCGATGCTGCTCGCCTCAGGAATCTATGCCTTTGCAGCGAGCACAGGTGCTGATCCCGTGATAACGATGATATGGTTAGGGTTCCTGGTCATTATAGCAACGGTTATTATTTCCTGGCGTTTACCAAAGGATACTGGAGACTTACTCGAGGATTCACCCTAGGGATCTAGAACATAAGTCTTCAATAATTATTCAGGGGGCAAGGGGTCAAGCGTATTTTACAATGTAAAGATCCCTTTTCCTTTGAAGCAATCAAGAGAAAATCGAAAAGCCCACATACCCCAAATTCTGCGAGTGAATTTGCAATATATGCTTGCCAGGTGTATGGCATACGCGCAGTGCATCTTTCTCGATTAACAAGATGCGGTGGGAAACAGGACATCGGCTATAGAAAAAAAATAAAGCATTAGAAAAGACTTTTTATATTGTAATATACGCTTGACCCCGAACTCCAGGTTTGACATCACGACCAGGGTATAAAATTGGATATATTGCATATGGTCCCTAAAACCCTTTTACTTACAAATCATGCTCCTGGGAGAAAGAGTGCTGGTGGCGTCTTCTTGCAAAATATACTAGAGACTTATCCAAAGTCCCGAATCTGTTGTTTCCATACAAAACCATTGCCAGATAACGGACAAAACCCAGATTTATCATGGTTGCCTATGGAGTACGGAAAAGCACCGACAAAGTATGGGCTACGCCGGTTAGGCCACAGAATTGGGCGATACAGTAGAGCTATTGTTGAGCGTTATTTTGAGCTAGTTAGAATCCCGCGCCTGGTAGATAAGGTAGTTAAGTTTGGAAAAACTCATCAGGTAGATTTAGTTTTGGCAACACTTGATTCTATGGCAACTGTACGGTTGGCCAAACCAGTTGCTGAATCGCTTGGAGTTCCTCTTGTGGTTATTGTGTGGGACCCGCCGAAATATAATCTGTGTATGAAATATGGCCTGGATGATTACAGCAGTGCCAGGTTGCTAAGGACGTTTTATAATACAGTACGATTCGCAGCTAGTTGCTCTGTGCCATCGGAAGCGATGAAGCGTTGTTATGAAAAAGAATATGGTACGGAATGTGTAGTTATGGTCTATGGCTCAAGGCCTAATAGAAGTATTAGCGATCCTGTTGTTCGGTCAGATCCAGAGAAGTTATTAGTAGGTTTTGCTGGTTCCATTATTGCAGATAATGTATGGGACTCGTTTGTTTCCGCTCTTGCAGGCCAAAATTGGCGAATTTCCGGGCGAGAAGTAGTAATCAGGATGCATGGTGCGCGGCTGAATCTGAATGTCAATATTCCTCTTCAAATAGAATTTCGTGGGTGGCGAAGTCATAGTGAAACAATACAGTCTCTTTCGGAGACAGATCTAGTCTATTTGCCATACCCATTAGATGATAGTTATAAAGAGTTCGTGGCGTTTTCGTTTCCTAGTAAGATGGCCGCTTATATGGCGGCAGAGGTGCCGGTTTTTTATCATGGTCCGAAAGGATCTTCAGCTTCTGAGTTTATTGAGAAATTCGGCGTTGGGGTGATGTGTCATTCTCTCGACCATGGCGAGATTATAGAATCGCTCGAAAGTTATATGGCGGACCAGGAGGCCTACCAACGTGCCAGGCAGGGCTGTAAAATTGCTTTTGAAAAAGAGTTAAGCACTTCTGTGTTTCGTAAACGGCTCATTAAGTTTATCGGTGTTAGAGAGGATGAGTTACTACCGGCAGTTGATATGTGAGATCCTGGCATATTTTGGGCATTTTGCCCCTATGTTTTTAGTTACTGCAAGCCTGCTATTTTGAAATATATTGAAGAATGAAGAATCACCTAAAAGCCCACGCAAAAAAAATAATTGCACAAAGAATGCATATTTCAGATCATGAAATGAATATGCTCCTTGGACAAACAGGTGTCGTGAATCCCATAACAGATGAAGGTGACCTAATCTCGTTGATTCATAAACTATCCCCTGTTATGGGTGATGACATGGAATTAATTCGCTTCGGACCAAATGGTGACGGTGGGTATTTAATTCCAGATGATCTCATAGGAGTAGAAGCGTGTTTTTCACCGGGTGTTAACCTTATATCTGGATTTGAGAAAGACTGTGCCAATACAGGAATGAAAGTATTTTTGGCGGATAAATCTGTAGACCAGGCAGCGGAGTCTGATGAAATGTTCCACTTCACAAAAAAGTATGTGGGTGTGACTACAAGTGAAGACTGCATGACTATTGATGATTGGGTATCCTCATCTCTGCCAGAAAACCCGTCAGACTTGTTGCTGCAAATTGATATAGAAGGTGCTGAATATGAGGTCTTTCTTGGCATGTCGGACTGTTTGATGCGCCGATTTAGAATTATTGTTGCAGAATTTCATGGCCTTGAAAAGCTTTGGAGCCGGCATTTCTTTCAATTTGCTTCAAAAGCTTTTGAAAAACTGCTCCAGACACACACCTGCGTCCATATTCATCCCAATAATTGTTGTGGATATGTACAGAAAAATGAATTAGCTATTCCAAGTGCGGCCGAATTTACTTTCTTGCGAAGTGAGCGGATTAGCAATCCGTCGTTAGTTGATAGCTTTCCACATCCATTGGATTGCAATAACACCAGTAAGCCCTTTCTTGCATTGCCAAAGTGTTGGTACAGCGAGCGATAATTCGTAAGCTATCTGTCTTTTAGTTGAATTCTCAAAAATGAAATTTCAGCTAACAAGTGGCTGTGGTGCCAACAACCCTGGATAAAGCTCAGTAAGCCCGAGCTATTCAATTTACGGACATCCTGCCCCTATTTCAAGATTTGGGTTATCGAAAGGGTATTAGGTACGCCTGCTCTAGTTAAATTGGTCTAGCTTTGTGAACTGAAGGGTCAAGGGGACAATTCGAATGGCACTAAGTTAAGCTTTCTTGCATGAGTGGAACGCCTTGTAAAGCAATGTAGTTATTGGGTTAAAATGCTAGCGGGATTTGCTAAACACCCTTAACTTAGTGCCATTCGGCTTGACTCCTTTTCATTTTCGCACCGCCACAGGCCAGTCTGTTCAGCTAATTCTCCGGAATGCCTCTGTGTACCCCTATGTTGCAGCCAAGTGTTGACTCGACAGGGTATTGGTTGGTCTGGGGATTAGTATTGACAGGGAAATGGGCATAAAGAAGCCGGATTTTCATGGTGGTGCGCTGTGATTTGGGGAAGATTTCAGTGTGATCGGGGTGAAATAAGGGTGAAACGGTGTTTCAATGGCAGTGGATGTAGTGGGAATGGGTGTTTATTCTTCCTATACTCAATGCATTGAAGATAAAAGCTAAAAGTTAGTTGACCTTTGCTATAGTTGAATCAGGGAAAACCACATTTTCATGATTGGGTTTTATCAATAAATGAGCTGTGTCCTGATAATCAATAAAATCTAAACTTAGGGTATTTGAATGTACGCTTTGGCACAGAAACTAAAATCATCGTCGCCGATAAGGTCTGCCAGATCTACAACCCCTGGTTGGACAGATTTTGGTCACAAGAATGAGATTAGTTCTAATCTTTACTTGCAGCGTACGATGGGAAATCAAGCGATGCAAAAGAGATTGCAGGCTACTTTACCTCACGTACAGGCTAAGTTAACGGTAGGTCTCTCTGATGACATCCATGAGAAGGAAGCCGACCGTATTTCCGAGCAAATAATTCGTATACCTGAGCCGCAGTCGGTGATGGCAAAAACCGGGGGTAAGCATACCCAGGCGAAGGGAAGTACAGGAACGCCACCGATTGTCACACCCAAAATGACCCGCAACATTAGTGCTATGCGTGGTGGTGGACAGCCCTTGCGTGAATCCACACGTCAATATTTTGAACCTCGATTTGGTGCAGATCTATCTGAAGTGCGTGTGCATGCAGGTCAGCAAGCCGCAGACTCAGCAAGAGCAATTCAGGCTCGTGCCTACACTACGGGAAAGGATATTTTCTTTGCTAATGGGGAATACTCGCCAGAATCAATAAAGGGTAAAAAGTTGCTCGCACATGAATTGACACATGTAATGCAACAAGGTGCTGACAATATAATTCAACGAAAACCAGATAAATCAGTGCTAGCACACACTACCTTTCCCATAGGCGCCGAGATAACAGAAGAGGGGGTTGGATTTCATCAGAGCCCTGTACCGGCTACCGGTAACAGTGACTACATCAGACCTGATTTTATTTTTGGAGACCCGATTACTATACTTGCTAAAACTCCGATGAACTGGTTTAAGGTGCAACGGACTCATAGTAGTATAGTTCAGGAAGGTTATGTTGATTGGCGTTATGTAAATATATTACCGATAAGAACACCATTGGAGCTTCACGCAGTAAATACAGCCCTGAGTGCGCCGTGGTCGGTAGCCGGCGTTAAAGAAATGTTGAACATGACACCTGAAGGTAAAGCTGCACTTCATTCGTTAGAGACTACGATTGATGTAGTCGTATGCGATGACATACAGGCGACCCAACTTGATATAACTGTTAATGATCCTAAGGCGGTTGGTATGACAACTGAACAGATGATTAAAGGAATTATCGCTGGAACACTTGTTAATACCATCGTCAAAACACATGTTCCCCAACCCGTTGCAAATGGTCATTCAAACAGAAAAGATAAAAAAATATTTATTAAGAAGACCTTCAGTAACTTCGATGCGGCCGCTACCATCATTCATGAATCACTGCATGTTACGGGCCCGGCGGGAATGGCTGCAAAGGATGAAGAGAAACTGATTCGTACAACGGTGTCAACATTACGTGCCGGTATGGAAACGTCACTTGGCTTATCGGAAAGGGAAAAACAGCAGAGCGTACTACCATCAACAAATCAGACACAAGAACAACGAGAAACTACTGTAAATAAGTCAAAACACTACAATCCTCCAAGTCAATCACTGGGCGGGCATGTATTCAAGATCGTAAAATTTTCGCCTCGCCCCGTTGGTGGGGTACCATTTACCGGGTTTAAACCTGGTTCTGTCCCCTGATTCCGACTGGGATAATTTTAATAAAATAGAAATAGAATAGGTTTGAACATCCCGCTTGAAATTTCAACTTTTTCTGATCATTTATTTTTTTCAGACATAATAATCTCTATCATTTTTTAGCATTTTATAAATAACCCGTGATAAATGACGACCTAAGAATCGTTTTGCCTGTTTGTTTTTTTTCCCTTCTAATCTCTTCTTGAATTCAAGTATTATGTGCAATTTCATCTAAATATGTGGTCCGATTTTATTGTTTTATTTTTGGTTAGGTTTTAAATAATTCCTTG
>JBLYYR010000232.1:0-4310 GCA_048550195.1 Arenicellales bacterium | reverse complement strand
TGGTCAGTGCAGATAAGCTTAGCTATGACAAGACATCTGATAACTTTGCCGGAGAGGGCGATATTCGTATTCAGGACCCATCGGGCAATGTATTTCAGGCACAGAAAATGGAAATGGAGGTGGAGACCCTGATAGGCAGTGCCGAAGGTGTAAAATACACCCTCACATCGAAGACTGCGGGTAAAGCACCCGAAGGGACAAAATACATTCGTGCTCATGGGGCGGCAAAAAGTATCGACTTTGAGGGCCATGACCTGGTTACCCTGCACGATGCAACCTATTCAACCTGTCGTAAAGATAAGGAAATTGCTGTTTTGAACGCCGGTAAAATTGAGCTGGATAAATCTGCCGGGGTAGGAAAAGCAAGAAATATGAAGTTGCGTTTGTATGATGTTCCTGTTTTCTGGTTCCCCTACGTCAGCTTTGCATTAGACAATGATCGAAAAACAGGTTTTCTGATGCCTTCTTTTGGATCAACAGATCGCTCAGGAAATGTGTTTAAGGTTCCCTACTATATCAATATTGCACCCAGCATGGATGCTACCGTCAGTGCGAATTACTACAGTAAACGAGGCGCTCAGCTGCAGGGTGAATACCGTTATAAAACAAAAGGGGGTAATGGCACTTTTAATGGCGCATATCTGTCGGATGATAAAGAAACAGGTGAGAATCGCTACGGATACAAGTTTGATTTAAGGCAAAGACTCGCACGCAGCTGGAGTGCTACGGTTAATTACGCAGAGATTTCAGATGAAAACTATTTTGAAGACTTTTCCGGAAACTTGTTGTTGACCTCTGCGACCTACCTCAGGCAGGAGGGGCGAGTAGACTATTCCGGGCGCTATTTGCGTGCGAATGCTCTGTACTCACAGTTTCAAACCATTGATGACACCATTCCCGAAGCCACCAGGCCCTATACTCGCGAACCGGCGATTACATTTACAACAAATATCCCGAAAGTAAACAATTTCAAATTTGATGCTTACGGCAGCTATACAGATTTCCAGAGGACCGACAGGGTTAGCGGCCCACGATCTGATCTGGGCGCAAGTGCTGCCTATGATTTCAGGAACATGTCCGGGTTTATTAAACCAAAAGCCACTCTAAGATATACAGCCTATGATCTGACCGATACTGCGGTGAATGAAGTCAGCGATCCAGATCGCAGTCTGGGTATCTTTTCTCTCGATAGCGGACTTTTCTTTGATAAGGAATCTTTTATCAAGGGCAGGGATTTCACTACTACATTAGAGCCAAGGCTCTTTTATCTGTATGTGCCATTTGAAGACCAGACCGATATCCCTATATTTGATACCGGGGAGAATACATTCAGAATAGGTAACATGTTCAGGGAAAACCGTTTTACCGGTCCAGATCGGATTGGCGATGCAAATCAGTTAACTGCAGCACTGACATCTCGATTAATTGATGCAGAAAGTGGAGATGAATTATTAAGAGGCACGCTGGGACAGATCTATTATTTTGACGACAGAAAGGTGAGTCTGTCGACGGATTCTACAGAACCTCAAACGTTTGGCCGGTCAGACTTTGTCGCTGAGTTATATACTCGAATATCGAAGAAGTTCTATATGTATAACTTTTTTCAATATAATGCCGAGCAAAGTGAACTCGGTGTATTCAATACTGACCTTAGATACACAAAAGATGTACGTAGAGCCGTCAATTTGGGTTATTACAACAGGAATGACATTTCGCAGCAGCTAAATGCTGATGTTTCATGGGCGCTGGCGCCACGCTGGCAGTTAAACGCAAATGCACGCTATGACCTTGAGGAGAATGATTTTTTACGTGGTGGTATAGGTGTTGGTTATAGTGCATGTTGTTGGGGAATCAGAATAGATGCACAAAGGAGAATTGATAATGATAGCGAGTACGTCAACGCATTCATGATTCAGCTTGAATTAAATGGCTTAACAAAGATCAGAACCGGTTTTTGATAAAGACCGATTCTGAAAGAGTTCTGATACAACACTAACGATACAACTGGAAATTTATTTTTTATGCTGAAATATCTACTCAGCCTGGTTTTTGCCATGCTTCTGTCTGGCTCTATACTTCCAGTCTCTGCGCTGGCAGAACCGGTCACGATGCTGGACCGGGTACTGGTGGTTGTTAATGACGATATTATTACTCTGGGTGAGTTTGAATCTGCACTAAATACTATGCAGCAAACACTTTCAGCTAGTGGTAAGGAAATTCCTTCTGAAAAAATTGTAAAGGAAAAGGTACTGGAGCAGCTGGTGTTTGAGAAGCTTTTGCTGCTGCATGCAAAGGAAACTGGAATAAATGTTACGGATGCCATGGTAAATCAGGCGATGGAAAGGATTGCGCAACAAAATAACCTTACTGTTCCGCAGATTTTACAGAAGTTAAACGAGGATGGCGTTAGTCAGGAAACATTCAAGGAAGAAATGAAGAGCCAGCTTATTGTGCAACAAGTCATAGAAAGGGATGTAAAGCGTCAGGTTTCTGTATTGGATAGTGAAGTTGACGGGGTGCTTAAAAACGTAGCAGCTGCCCAGCCGGGCCGTGTATATAATCTTTCACATATATTGTTGGCAGTGAATGACGACGCGACTCCAGAAGAGCTCGAAAAAGCCCAAGAGCGTGGGGCTACCCTGAGGAGTCGTATTCTTGATGGCAGCATTAGTTTTGCCGTGGCAGCAAGAACATACTCCGGGGCCGCAAACAATGAAGAAGGCGGTAACCTGGGCTGGAAAACCAGGGATCAATTACCTGCTCTTTTTGCCGATGCCCTGGCGGACATGCAAGAGGGTGATATCAGCGAGCCACTCGTTAGTCCGGGGGGAATACATTTGCTGAAACTAAATCAGCTGAAAGGGAGTGAGCAACAACTGGTAAAGCAAACACGTGCAAGACATATTCTCTTTAAAGCAGAGAATAAGATTGATATCGAGCATGCCAGGTCTGAAATGCAGAAAGTCCGGGAGCGTATTCTGGCCGGGGAAGATTTTGGTGAACTGGCCACAGAAATTTCCCAGGATTCTGGTAGTGCGATAAAAGGTGGGGAGCTAGGCTGGTTGAAAAAAGGCGATACCGTGCCGGGTTTTGAGAAGGCAATGGATGCTCTGCAAGTTGATGAGATATCCCAGCCTGTCGTCAGTCAGTTCGGCGTGCATCTTATTCAGGTGGAGGAAAGAAAGATGCAGGATGTCAGCGAAGAGAAACGTCGCAATGCCATCAGACAACAGATTGGCAAACGAAAGGTTTCCGAAAAATATGACCAGTTTCTGAAGCAACTGAAATCCGCTGCGTTTATTGAATACCGGGTTCCGGTTGACGAGATTTGAAACCGAAGTTTTACGTATTATGATTTACGTATTACGTAACACATAAAACGTAATACGTAATACATCCTTTTAAAGATCATACCCACGTTCCTCATGCATATGAATATCCAGGCCCTGGATTTCCTGTTCTTCGGTAACGCGTAGTCCGTTGGTCAGGAAGCCGACGACTTTCAGGATGATGAAACTTAAAACGGCGGTATAGGTAATGGTTGCGAGCACACCGATAAATTGTACTTTTAGCTGACCTGCCATGCTTTCAATGCCTTCTGCAAAACCGAAACCGCTGAACATTCCCAGGGTGGTGGCGGAAAAAATACCAGCGAGTAGTGTGCCGAGTATGCCGCCTACGCCATGAACCGGAAACACGTCGAGTGAATCATCGATTTTCATTACGGTTTTTAGCCAGGTTGTGGCAGTAAAGCAGATGCCGCCTGCCAGCATGCCTATTATCAGGGCACCGGCAGGGCCGACGAAGCCTGAGGCTCCGGTAATGGTACCAAGTCCTGCTACCATGCCTGTCACAGTACCAAGGGCGCTAGGTTTGCCATAGCGAATCCATTCAATAAACATCCAGGTCAGGGCGCCTGTGGCGGCGGCTATATGAGTGACCAGCACGGCCATGCCGGCATCACCATTTGCAGCTAATGCACTGCCGCCGTTGAAGCCAAACCAGCCTACCCACAACATCCCGGCACCGGCAATGGTCATGGTCATGTTGTGTGGCATCATTGCGGCGGTGCCGAAGCCTCGGCGTGGCCCGAGTACCAGGGCAGCAACCAGTGCCGCAACACCGGCCGTAATATGTACAACCGTGCCGCCGGCAAAGTCATACAGACCCATTTCAGCCAGCCAGCCGCCGCCCCAGACCCAGTGGGTAATAGGAACGTAAACGGCAAGCAGCCAGATTCCACTAATTAATAAGACGGAACTAAATTTCATTCGTTCTTGAAAGCCGCCAATGATCAGGGCAGGAGTGAT
>JBLYYR010000231.1:0-9243 GCA_048550195.1 Arenicellales bacterium | reverse complement strand
GGTACCCGCAGTCGTGTTGGATCGCACCTTCCAGCAGACGGTGTGGGACGACTACATCGATATCGCCGAACGTTACAACGAACCGGGCCGGTTCACGTCCATTATCGGCTACGAGTGGACTTCGACCGAGAAAGGCAACAATCTGCATCGCAACGTACTGTACCGCGATGGCGGCGACCGTGCCCGCAGAATGGTCCCGTACACCACGGCTGAGAGCTTCAATCCTGAAGACCTGTGGAAATGGATGGCTCGCTACGAGGAGGCGACCGGTGGACAGGTGCTGGCGCTGGCCCATAACGGCAATATGTCGAATGGCATCATGTTCCCGGTCGAGACCAACCCGGCTACCGGCAAGCCGCTGACCAAAGATTATGCCGAGCAGCGCGCCCGTTGGGAGCCGCTGTACGAGGTCACCCAGATCAAGGGTGACGGCGAGACCCACCCGTTGCTCTCGACGGACGACGAGTTTGCCGATTATGAGACCCTGGCACTGGGTAACCTGAACCTGACGGTGCCCAAAGAGGACAGTATGCTGCGCTACGAATATGCCCGCCAGGCGCTCAAGGATGGCCTCACCATGGAGACGAAGCTGGGCACCAATCCGTACAAATTCGGCATGGTCGGCTCCAGTGATACCCACACGGCCCTGGCCGCGGTCGAGGAGGACAACTACATAGGTAAGCACGCCGGTACCGAGCCTTCAGCCGAGCGCTGGAATCATCCTATGGCCAAGTTCGAGGGTCGCCAGTACGAGGGCTATGCGATGGCCTCCTCGGGGTATGCCGGCATCTGGGCCACCGACAACACCCGCAAGGCCCTGTTCGATGCGATGAAGCGCAAAGAGGTCTATGCCACCACCGGGCCGCGGATTCTGGTTCGCTTCTGGGGCGGTTGGGACTTCGTCGATGCGGACGCCAGTAGTCGGCTGCCCGCAGCGGTTGGATATGCCAAGGGCGTACCCATGGGAGGCAACATGAGTAAGGCAGCTGACGGCAAGTCACCCACCTTCCTGGTCGCCGCGCTCAAGGACCCTTATGGCGCTAATCTGGACCGCGTCCAGATCATTAAGGGCTGGGTCGGCAAGGACGGCAAGACCCAGGAGAAAGTCTACGATGTAGTCTGGGGCGATGCAGAGAAGCGCAAGCAGGGTGCGGACGGCAAGCTCCCCGCCGTTGGTGATACCGTCGATGTGAAAAACGCAACCTGGACCAATACCATCGGCGATCCCGAGTTGATCGCCGTTTGGACGGATCCGGACTTCGATCCATCGGCCAAGGCCTTCTACTATACGCGCGTCATCGAGATCCCGACTCCGCGCTGGACGGCTTACGATGCCAAACGTTTCGGTGTCGAGATGTCGAAAGAAGTCCTGATGACCACACAGGAACGCGCCTACACCTCACCGATCTGGTATTCGCCAGAATGACTGAGCAGATTTATTACTAGTTAAAAGGAACCAGACAAATTAGCTATGAAAATTAAATTAATCGTGAACACCACGAAAAGATTAAGTATGGCCTTAGTGACTGCGATGAGTATCGGCCTGACTAGCCCGGTAGTTTTTGCCGCAACGGAAGAAATGTTCCCTAACAAGGTCCAGACCCACATCGGCGAACTGACTTTCGACCACGGCATCCCGACTGAAGAGACCTCCGAAAAGCTCTACTACGAGCTGGAATATCATCGTGCGGTGCAGGCCTATCTCTGGTCCTTGCCCATAATGGGGCAGACCCAGTGGCGGCAGTCCTATATCGATGCCTACGACATCAAGCCAAACCAGATGGTTTATGCGACAAAATTCAACGAGCGTTCGCAGATCCTGACCGCCAATGAGTCGACGCCCTATCTGTTCGGTTGGACCAACGTCAAGGAGAAGGCCGCGATCATCGAGGTACCCCCTGGCATGCTAATAGGTCTGATCATCGACTTCTGGCAGCGCGGGCTTGGCGACACTGGCATCTTCGGGCCCAACGCCGGCAAAGGCGAGACCATCATCCTCTCGGGACCCGAAACCCCCGAAGACCAGATTCCCTATATCGAAGGGGCCATCCACATCAAGTCCCAAACCAACAACATCTGGTGGCTGTACCGGGTCAACACCAAACCGGAAGAGCGTGATGCTCTTGCATCCAGGATTCTTACCGGATTCCACGACGAAGAGCTGCGCTCACAGATCATCGACGGGCAAAACAAAGTCGGTCGCAACTATCAGCCACGTGGCATGAAATACTGGGAGATGCTGCACGGAATTCTCCAGGAGGAGCCGGTTGCGGAGCGTGACCGTTTTTTCATGTATTTCCTCAAGGAAATGGGGATCGAAAAGGGTAAGCCGTTCAATCCGACCGAACACCAGAAGAAAATCATGACTGACGCCATCGTGGTCGGTGAGGCAATGGCTAAGAACTTCGTCTTCCGTGAGCGCCTGCCCGGTGTCCTGCGTGACGACGGCTGGCGACTGATTCTCGGCCGTGTCGAGGGCTCTGAGCCCGGCGATGCCCAGGAGCATACCCAGCGAGCCAGGTATTTCGACCGTTTCGACCCGCGTGCGCGCTACACCTACGAGGCGTGTACCACGTCACCCAAGATTGTGTATCCCAAAGAGGGTCAGGGCATGGGTTACGGCGGCATGTTCCTTGATTCGAAAGGGCGCGCCATGGCAGGTGACCGATCCTACGTGATCAATGTACCGGCGGACCCTCCGGTTGAGATATTCTGGGCGATCACCGTATACGACGTCGATACGCGTGGCATGGTCCGAACCGATCAGGAACGTGCCGAGCGAGGTTCGCGGCACGAGGGCATCCGCATGAACAAGGACGGCTCGACACCGATCTTTGTTGGCCCCAAACCACCGAAGGATTGGGAGAACAACTGGATCAAGTCAGTCCCGGGGAAGGCATGGTTCCCGTACTTCCGTTTCTACGGACCCAAGAAGGCATACTTCGATCAGAGCTGGAAGCTGCCGCAGATCGAAGAAGTGGATTATTCCACATACGAAAAATAGGAATATTATGTTATGAATAAAATGACTTTTTTTATGATTCCGCTGCTACTGACTAGCAGCGCCTGGGCGCAGAATGCCAGTGCTGATCTGCGCTCTGCAGTCCAGAACCCGATCAGCTCACTGATCAGCCTGCCGTTCAAGTTTACTTTTGACTACGGCGCAAATAACGGTGACGGGACTATCATGAACCTCAATCCGGTGGTGCCGGTCACGGTAGGGGAGTGGAACCTGGTCAACCGTGCATTGATCCCTGTTGGCCGTGTTGATGGTGCCATTACCGGCCCGGATAATCCCAGTCCATCAGGATCAGGTAGTGCGTCAGGCTTGGGAGACATCAACTATTCTCTTTATTTCTCACCGGTCAAATACGACAAGGTGATCTGGGGTCTGGGGCCATCACTCAATATGCCAACGGCAAACGAGGATCAGTTGGGTAGCGGCAAGTGGAGCGCAGGCATTACCGGTGTGGCATTGACACAGCCAGACTGGGGTTCGATTGGCATCCTCGGTCGCCAGTTATGGTCATTTGCCGGGGATTCAGACAGGAATGACGTCAGTCAGCTGCTGGTCGAGCCATTCGTTAATTACAACCTCGACGATGGCTGGTTTTTGATCTCTGACATCATTATGACCGCCAACTGGGAGGCTGACTCCGGTAACCGTTGGACAATTCCTCTCGGTGGCGGTGCTGGCCGCGTCTTCAAGATCGGCAACCAGGCTATTAATTCACGACTTGAAGCCTATTACAACGTCGAAAGACCAGAGGGCGCGCCGGACTATTCAATTTATTTTACCTGGCAGTTTTTATTTCCGAAGAAGTGAGTATCGCAGGGATAAATAGCTTGTAAATTCATCCAGACTGAAAGGGGCACCCAGGTGCCCTTTTTCATGCTGTGAGATTATTGAAACTTGATGCGTTTCAGTTGGTGCATCAGACAAATAATAGCTCCTGCTACCCAACATGAAACCGATTGATTAATACTAATTCAACATGAGCGTATTTAATCAAAGACAAACCCCAAGTATAGTTTTAGCGCTAATTCTCATACTGCTATTTGCACCAGCTAAAGCAGTAGCAGTGTGGTTTACAGATACGATGATCGATCCTGGAGACGGAAAGATTGATAGCAGTAAGTTTCTTGCTGAGAAAAAAGGCTTCCTGCTAGTACTTATAATTATAACGGAACCTGCTATCGGCTATAAACTGTGTGTTGTAGCGTAATTTTTACCATGGCAAACTCACTGGACAAACAGAGAATGGTAAAGAGTTTGAACCCAATCCCGAGATGGATGGATGATTAAAACTGCAAAACGCTTCTGCAACATAAGGGAATACGCAGTCCTGCGTAGAATAAAATGGCAATGCTGAAGAAAATATTTACTGGGATGATAGTGGCAGTTGTTTTTTTGGCTGCTGCTGTATTTGCCATTGAGGCCGCCCTAAATTCCTCAGCTGCAAAATCGGAAATTGAATACACCCTGAATAAAACCTTTGGTATGAAAATTCATACCGCGGGCCACCTTAAGCTTCGCTTCACTCCATCATTCGCCATTGTTGCAGAAGAAGTTAAGATTGATATTGCTAAGCACAACCTGGCTACTATTGATGCGGTATATTTCGACCTGCGCTTAATAGACATAATAAAAGGTAATCCATACCTCGACTCGATCAGTCTTGATCAGCCTTCAGTAACATTAAACAGTGAAATCATCAGTATGTTATCCCGTGCATCAGATAACACAAATAATGAACCTCTACCATTAAAATCCTTAATTATAGATACCTGTCAAATTCGCAATGGACGCTTTCGCTATTCTGAGGATGATGCTGCTGTTGATCTACGCAGGATAGAACTAAAGACAGGAAAAATAACAGCGATAAGCAATCATAAACTCGTGGTTTCTGGCCCAAAGCAAATTTTCAAAGCAATTACATTTTATGGCGGGTTGTCGGAGAGCAGCATCATGCTGGAAGACCTGGAACTGGAGAACATTTCAGTGAAAGCGGAAAAAACTGATGAGGTACTGAAATTTAATCCATTGCAGATGGAATACTTCGGTGAGCCTGCACTTATTAGCGGTGAATTAAAAGCAACGGACGAGGAATTTCATATACGCAGTCGTGGCGCAATTTCCGAGTTAAACCTTGGTCGCTTCATCAAGCGCACTGAAGATAAAGATATTGTTACGGGTAATTTGCAGGTTCATGGAGAGCTAAGCACACAGGGGAAAAGTCTGGCTGATATGCTTCATAATATAGATGGTGGATTCGAGATTGCCGGATATGACCTGACCCTGAAGGGTATCGATCTGGATAAAACCTTCGATGAGTTCAATAAGATGAAAAAGATCAGTACCAGCGATGTGATTACGCTACTGACCGTTGGACCGTTATTTTCAATGTTCAATCATGGCTACAATCAACTGGATATTCTAAAGAATATTCTCGAAGTGAAAGGAGATAGTACGATTGCTGAAGTTAAATCTAAATGGAAACTAGGGGATGGTGTCGCTACCACCGAGGACGTGGCCTTTGTTACCAGACAGCATAGAATTGCCCTTAGCGGTAGCATCGATTATATCGGTGAAAGGTACATGGGGCTGACGATGGCAACTATAGATACCGAGGGTTGCATCATTAATAGTGAGACTATAAATGGGACATTTAATGAACCTGTAATTAAAGAACTCGGTTTTTTTAACAGGATGGTAGTACAACCTTTAAAGCGTAAATATATACCAGCGTGCAGCTTATTCTATCAGGGAAGTGTGGAGCAGCCTGAACAGCAAAGACAATTGAATGAGAATAAAAATATTAAAAACCTTAAGCAGGATAATAGTCCGGACTTAAATGAAGAGAATCTGTACTAGCACTAAAATGGAGCTTTCTAACATAGTATGTACAGGAGACAATCCGCAGTGACCGTTTTCGAGAGCCCATTGGAATCCAGCAACTTACCATTTTTGACTGTTAGGTCTCGATAGCTAACGATTTAACACCCTGATCGTATCTTTATGATGATTGACAGCTTATAAGTCGCACAAGACTGCATTTCCAGCATTAGGTGTGGCTAACTGCTCATATCCTATCTATAAAGAAAAAAGATGTTAGCCCCTCATTCCATTCTCAGGTGGAATTCACCAACGATTCAGTGACTAACCTGATCACATCGGATAGAACCTCCTGATCAGGCGGGTGTCGTCAATATTTCAAGTTTCGAGGTGTTTGCAGGTGAAGCAGGAAATATTGATTTATCGATGTCTGTAGTAGTCGGTAAACGTCATCACGAAACACGAGTTTCCAGTGACACGATAAAGTGCATCGTTTTCAATCCTTACTGGACACTGACTCCCAATATTGCGCGCAATGAAACTTTACGAAGCTGAAGAAATATCCTCTTTACCTGATGAAGCATGACATGCGAATTTACCAGGGCTGGGGAGATGACTCAAAGGAGCTGGGCCTCGCAAAAATCGACTGGAGAAAAGTCACTGAGAATGAGATGAAACAGTACAAAATTCGGCAGAACCCGGGTCCCAAAAACTCTTTCGGAACGTTCAAAATTATTTTCCTGATAAATATGATGTCTACCTGCATGACACGCCTTCGCATACCTTATTTAAAAAGGAGAAGCGCGCGTTTAGTCACGGTTGTATTCAAATGGATCGTCCGGTTGAGATGGCGTCCTGGGTACTGAGCGGGGCAGAAAAAGGATGGGGCGTTGAACGGAAAAAAGAAATTATTAAAAGTAGAAGGCGCCAGGTAGCCGTACTGGAGAAGCCATTGCCCGCACACATCCTGTACCGCACGTCCTACGTCGACGCAAACAACACTCTTAATCTAAACAGGAATAACAGGAGGAGCCATTTTTTTATTACTGGAAATCATGGCCGGTAGATTAGTCAAAGCTATTACAATTCTCAGATGTTGAATTCTCACTATCAACGACCCGCGGGCTGCCTTCTGCATGTGCCACTTCAACGACTATTGCCTGGTGGTCAGAAACGATATCAGGCAGAACTTCATAGCGTTTAAACTCCAGCTCAGCTGACAGCAGCACCCAGTCCAGCCTGCGTTTTCCAAATTTGTACGTACCATGGTTAATCGAATGAGGCTCAAATGCCTTGGTATTTCCACACTCAGCTAATGTCCTGATGACGGAATCAGTCTTCAGCCAGTCACTATTGAAGTCTCCAAGGATAATGGTTGGATGATCTCTATTATCCAATACCCGCAAGATATCACTGATCTGCTGTTGTCTAACTTTACTGCGAGAAAAATCCAGGTGCACGGATAAAATGTCAATCGCAACAGGTGGCTTGTCCTCATCAGGCTGCCAGTCTATCTGCCCGAGTGTGAACCCTTTTCTTAACGTTGGTGGCGATTTTGGAAAGTCATGCGAGAGTACTTCCTTAAAAGGAACTCTGGACAATAGCCCGGTCCCATAATTGATCATATTACCTTTAACATGGTCTGAGCGAACATTAGCAGGGTAACCGGTAACATTAGCCAGGTAGCCTACATGATCGAACTGACCGCTCCATCTCGATGGGCCATCCGCTTCCTGCAAGGCAACGACATCGGCATTTGCTTTTGTTAACAGATCTGCAACATCGTCCAGATTGGCGAGAAATGTGCTTGCCGGTACCAGCAGCTGGTTGAAACTGTCTTTTCTGCCATGAGCGAGATTAAGCGTTAATAAAGTGAGCGTTTCACTCTTGATTGTGTTGCTGACTGTAATGCCCGGACCAAGAAGAAGAGGTGGTTTGATTTGCGTGCATGCTGAAACTATTAATAACAGGCTCGTGAGGAGCATGGCAGTTCCCATGCTGCTGAAGAGAATCAGCCTCTTGGATATAGTATTTTGCAACACTGAAACGCTCATAATTAACTGTCGTTATCACCCGCTTAGATTAACCAGTCCGCACCTGTTGCACGCAAGAATTTGAATATGCCACGTTGCTTGCGGGTCGTACTGGCCTTTATCCCTTTCTGCTGCATTAGCTTCTTGCGCATCTCCAGCCACTCGTCGCTGCCCCAGAGATATGAATTGGATTTAAGTTTATCAAATACCACATCCAGATCCTGATAGAGTTCTTCATCTTTGAAATAGAAACCGAATTCATTATTGAATAGCCTGGAACGATAATCAAAGTTTGTCGTGCCAATAAAGCCGTAACCATCCGCGCTAATGAATTTCGCATGCAGCTTGCCGTAATGCTGGTCGCCACCCAGTATTACCG
This sequence comes from Arenicellales bacterium, assembly GCA_048550195.1. GTDB lineage: Bacteria > Pseudomonadota > Gammaproteobacteria > BMS3Bbin11 > BMS3Bbin11 > BMS3Bbin11. The sequence continues at coordinate 995 of JBLYYR010000231.1, read as the reverse complement.
AATCAATTTTTCCTGTCTGGTAGATTTTGATGCGTGGGTTATTAATCATTTTTTTCCATTCATCGCTGTTCACCAGCTCAGGATTAAGTTCTCCTTTACCCAGACCGGACAGCCATTTTTCTAGCAATTCAGGCGATAAAAGCAGCCGTGGCGCCGTATCCATATCGATGATGGCCTGAGCCATAAAGTTATCACTGGTCAGCACGGAATTCACAATCAGCTCAAGTATGCCATCCGGATTCTCCTTGAGCCATTTATGTACTTCATCGGCACCATCGAATATGACCTTGCCGTCAGCATCGTAGTAGCGGGCAACGAAAAAGTAAGGTGAAATTACACGCAGGTGTTTAACCGGCGCTTTCTCATCACCGATGGAATAAGCAATGGTTTGAATCGAGTTGGGATTGCGTTGCAGGTTTTGTTTTACTTCCGAGACAACTCTCGGATTGGTCAGGTTGCCCATCTCATGCGCCAGCCTGACCCAGGAAACATTGTATCCGGTGCTCATGAATTCTGGCATCCTTACGAGGCTGGCTTTAATACCTTTAAGATTTTTTACGAATGCCAGTCGTTCCTGCGACTTTTCTTTTTCCTTCTGGTAGATGGACTCATCTCCCGGGTACTCTTCAGGGTTTTCTTTATCGGTGAGAATGGGCCGCAGGCGCTTATTGCCCGCATGCAGAAAAAGCATGGTGTAGTAATAGGTTGATACGTCAGCAACACTTTCCTGTCCCTTGTTACTCTCGGTAGAGGGTCTAAGGATCAGTTCCAGATCCTGGTAGGCAGTCGGGTCAGGTGTGCCCTCATCGTTTATTCCGTAATAGGAAACAGACAGGTTGCGACCGCCAGTGATGAGGATTGCACGTTCACGGACATGGCCGTCAGCGATGATGAGCTTGTCATGAGCACGCCGGTTGAATTTTACAAACACTTTCGACAGGGCATTAATGATGACGGTCTGCACCCGTGCCTTTCTGGCTGTCGGCTGACCGTTT
>JBLYYR010000230.1:0-6347 GCA_048550195.1 Arenicellales bacterium | reverse complement strand
TCTTCGCAATAGCCAGCTATTGCGTGCGATCCTTGCCTTGATATGAACAATTTGGAATACAATCTGATCTATCCAGAATTAATAGAGGTGCCCTTAAGTTTTAAGTTTTTGATTTTCAGTCTCGTATCTTGAAACTGAAAACTGCGTTTACCTTAACAATATCAAAATAACTGTATAACGTGCCGCTTTTCCTGCAGCGATAAAAAACAGGGCAGGCCAGAAATGAATCCTCAGCCAGCCTGCTGCCAGACATAACGGATCACCAACCACAGGCAACCATGACAGCAGGAGTATCGGGCTGCCGTGTTTCTCAAGCCACACAGCAGCCCTCAGGTTTTGAGGTTTTTTTAACAGTTTATTAGCGGGCCAGTAGTGAGCGATAAGCAGACCAATTAGCCATGAGGATGCACCGCCCAGCGTATTCCCGGCAGTGGCAACAAGTAGCAGGGCCAGTGGGTCGTGGGCATTATTCAGGGTCAGGGCGACAAGAACGGCTTCAGAACCACCGGGCAGCAGGGTGGAAGAAGTGAAAGCACTGGCAAATAGCCCCCATAGCCCCCATTCATCTATGATGTCTGTCATATTGTTACGCTATATTGTACGAATTAGTGAATTCCCGATAAAAATAATAAGGTATTCGCCTCACAATGTATGGTGAAATGCCCATTTTAACACTGTATGAAATGACTTTTTGGCTTTCTCAGTGTAGGATTGGCGCCCTTTCGCGATCCGATAAAATATTTGAGGTCAGGCATGAGTGAAGTTACAAAAGAACAGATTGAAGACGCATTGAAGCTGGTTGTTGATCCCTACACAGAACAGGATCCGGTCAGTGGTAAAACGGTTAAGAAGATTGACATCAACAACGGTAAAGTCGAGGTGAAAATTGTTGCCGGTTATCCTAATAAGGGTTTTGCCGATGAATTTTCCGCCAGCCTGAAAGAAAAGATCATGGCGGTTGACGGTGTCACCGATGCCGCGGTAGACGTTTCATTCAAAATTGCCTCGCACGGTGTGCAGAAGGGCGTCACCATGCTGGACAATGTCAAAAACATTATCGCCGTTGCCTCCGGCAAGGGCGGCGTCGGTAAATCTACTGTATCGGTAAATCTGGCACTGGCACTCTCTGCAGAAGGCGCTACTGTTGGTATCCTCGATGCCGATATTTATGGTCCTTCTCAGCCGCGCATGCTCGGTGTCTCGGCACAGCCGGAATCAAAAGATGGCAACTCACTGGAGCCGATGACGTCATATAATCTACAGGCCATGTCTATCGGTTTTCTTATTGATGAAGAAACGCCAATGATCTGGCGTGGCCCAATGGTCACTCAGGCACTGGAGCAGCTGCTAAAAGATACCCGCTGGAATGACCTTGATTATCTGATCGTCGATCTGCCACCTGGAACCGGTGATACACAGCTGACTCTGGCGCAGAAAGTCCCTGTCAGTGGTTCTGTTATCGTTACCACCCCTCAGGATATTGCCTTGCTTGATGCACGTAAGGCGCTGAAGATGTTTGAGAAGGTTGAGATTCCTGTCCTTGGTGTGGTTGAGAATATGAGTACGCATATCTGTTCTAAATGCGGTCACGAAGAACATATCTTTGGTGAAGGTGGCGGCCTGAGCATGGCTGAACAGTATGATGTTGACTACCTGGGCTCTATTCCTCTGGATATGGCCATCCGTAAGGATGTTGATGAAGGTAAACCAACTGTTGTGGCCGATCCTGAAGGACGCATTGCAATGAACTATCGTGAAATTGCGCGACGCACAGCGGCCAAACTCTCGAAGAAGAAAAAGGACTTTACTGCTGCCTTCCCGAACATTGTGATTGATAACAATTAAGAATCGTTCAGCTAACTGGGAACTGAGCAAATAGATAGACCGGTATGGGAGATTCTCATGCCGGTCTTTTTCAGTAATAATACGCGGCATTATTAAAAACAGGTATACAGGAGTATGTATAGATGGGCGTGAAGTCCGATAAATGGATTCGCAAGATGGCACTGGAAGCCGCTATGATTGAGCCGTTTGAAGCGGATCAGGTGCGTGTTGACGAGGCGGGGGACAAGCTGGTTTCCTATGGGACATCCAGCTATGGCTACGATATTCGCTGCTCTGATGAATTCAAAATTTTCACCAACATCAACTCAGCACTGGTGGACCCGAAGAACTTCGATGAGAACAGCTTCGTTGATTTCAAAGGTGATGTCTGCATCATCCCTCCCAATTCTTTCGCGTTGGCGAGAACAGTTGAATATCTGCGTATCCCTCGTAATGTGTTAACAATCTGCCTGGGTAAGTCGACCTATGCGCGCTGTGGCATCATTGTTAATGTCACGCCATTTGAACCGGAGTGGGAAGGGCATGTTACACTGGAGTTCTCAAATACCACGCCATTACCCGCCAAAATCTATGCCAACGAGGGCGTGGCACAGGTGATATTCTTTGAAGGTGATGAAGAGTGCGAAACCTCCTACAAAGATCGTGGTGGAAAATATCAGGGGCAGATTGGTGTCACCCTGCCTAAAACCTGAGATAGCACCTAACAGAAAATAATTATGTCCGGTAATACGATAGGCAAGCTTTTCACCGTCACCAGTTTTGGTGAAAGCCATGGCGCGGCCATCGGCTGCATTGTTGACGGCTGCCCTCCCGGTTTCGAACTAAGTGAGGCTGATATTCAGCCTGATCTCGACCGTCGTAAGCCGGGCACCTCGCGGCATACTACCCAGCGTCGTGAGTCGGATGAGGTCGAAATACTCTCCGGTGTGTTTGAGGGTAGGACTACCGGCACACCGATTGGCCTGTTAATCCGCAACACCGATCAGCGTTCAAAAGACTATTCAGAGATTAAAGATTTGTTCCGTCCGGGCCATGCTGATCTGACCTATGAAAGAAAATACGGCTTGCGTGATTACCGTGGTGGGGGTCGATCCTCTGCGCGCGAAACAGCCATGCGTGTGGCTGCCGGTGCGGTAGCAAAAAAATATCTGAAGACTCGCTACGGTATCAGTATACGTGGTTATCTGGCCCAACTGGGACCGATCAAAATCGACAGGCTGGACTGGGATGCTGTTGAGCAAAACCCTTTCTTCTGTCCCGATGCGGACAAAGTTGCTGAGCTGGAGTCCTATATGGATAGCCTGCGTAAGGAAGGAAATTCTGTCGGTGCACGGATAAATGTGGTTGCCAGTGGTGTTCCGGCAGGTTTAGGTGAACCGGTATTTGATCGGCTGGATGCTGATATCGCACATGCCATGATGTGCATCAATGCCGCAAAGGGCGTTGAAATCGGTGCTGGTTTTGACTGTATTGAGCAGAAAGGCACAGAGCATCGTGACTTGATAACACCTGACGGTTTTCAGTCGAATCATGCCGGAGGCATTCTCGGTGGTATTTCCAGTGGCCAGGACATTCTGGCCAGTGTGGCGTTCAAACCTACTTCATCACTGCGTCTACCCGGGCAAACCATTAATAAAAATGGTGAATCAGCGGAAGTGATTACCACCGGTCGCCATGATCCCTGTGTAGGGATCCGCGCAACACCAATTGTTGAGGCGATGCTGGCAATTACGCTGCTGGATCACATGTTACGCCATCGAGGACAGAATACTGATGTTCTCGCGGAGCAGTTGTCGTAGCTGCCGAGTAGTCCATGCCATACTGGCGCCTGTCATCTTTCTATTTTGTTTATTTCGGCACCCTGGGTGTGCTGTTGCCGTACTGGTCGCCGTATCTGGCGTCACTGGGTTTTTCACTAGCTGAAATTGGAAAATTGATGGCCATTATCATGGCCACCAAAATGATTGCACCGAATATATGGGCCTGGCTGGCTGACCATAACCGGTCTAGTATGCGACTGGTGCGATTAGGGGCATTGCTGTCTGTCATCTTCTACCTTGGCGTTTTTTTTGCTGACAGTTTCTGGTGGCTGGCACTGGTGATGATGTTGTTTACCTTCTTCTGGAATGCCGTGCTGCCACAGGTGGAAGTGACGACACTGAACCATCTGGGTGACGATGATCACCGTTACGGCAAGGTGCGTCTGTGGGGGTCAGTAGGCTTTATTGTCTTATCTCTTCTTTTGGGTTATGCGCTGGATAGTAATCCGGCTTCACTGGTATTGCCGGTAGTTTTTATACTTCTTACAGCTATTTTTATTTCCACACTTTTTATTCCCGATGCGGGAGAATCGGCACACCCCGAGCAGGGTGGAATAGTCAGGTATATACTTCAATATCCCGAACTGATGAGTTTCCTTGTGGTCTGCTTTTTGTTGCAGGCCAGTCACGCACCGTATTACACATTTTATACACTCTACCTGTCTGACTATGGCTATAGTAAAACTGTTATCGGCATATTATGGGCTCTGGGAGTGCTGTTCGAGGTCATGCTTTTTCTCACTCTGCACCGATTTCTCAGGCCTCTACGCTTTCGAGCATTGCTAATTGGCAGTTGTCTCATAACAGGCCTGCGCTGGCTGATTATTGGCCTGTTCCCTGAATCATTGCTGCTGCTGGTGCTGGCCCAGGTACTGCATGCAGTGAGCTTCGGCCTGTTCCATGGTGTAGCTGTGTCGATGATATATCGCTATTTCACAGGCAAGCATCAGCATCGGGGAATGGCGCTATATGGCAGCGTCAGCTTTGGTGCAGGCGGAGCCGTGGGCAGTCTGGCCAGTGGTTATATGATGGGCTGGTTTGGTGCAGGTTTTACCTTTGCAGCGGCTAGCCTGACGGTATTTATTGCCGCAGCACTTGCATGGTTTAGAGTTAAGGGAAGGTTTGAAAAGCCGCTATGAATGAATCAATATATAACAATAAGCAAGGATAAATATATGTCACAGTCAGAACGAAAAGTAGAACTGCTGTCACCGGCAGGTACCCTGAAGAGCCAGCATTATGCCATGGCCTTTGGAGCTGATGCAGTATATGCCGGCCTGCCTCGCTATTCGCTGCGGGTGCGCAATAATGATTTTGATATCGAGAACCTGTCTGTCGGTATTAGGGCGGCTCATGCTCAGGGCAAGCGTTTTTTTGTTGCCGTCAACATCATGCCGCATGGTAGTAAATTGAAGACCTTTCTGGCCGACATGGCAAAAATTGTTGTTTTGAAGCCGGATGCTTTGATCATGTCTGATCCGGGGTTGATTATGCTGATCAGGGAAAACTGGCCGGAGATTCCGATCCATCTGTCTGTACAAATGAATACAGTCAACGCTGCGGCGGTAAGATTCTGGCAGGGTGTGGGTATCGAGCGAATTATCCTGTCGCGTGAGCTTTCATTGGCCGAGGTGGAAGATATACGTCAGCAATGCCCGGATACCGAGCTCGAAGTATTTGTCCATGGCTCACTTTGTATCGCCTATTCAGGTCGTTGTCTATTGTCCGGCTACTTCAATCATCGCGACCCCAATCAGGGCAGTTGCACAAATTCCTGCCGCTGGGATTACAAGGTGGCCGGTGAAGAAACCGAGGCGGGTATTGAGCAGGGCAGTCAGGATTTTCAGGCAGATAACCGACATGAAAAGGCCCAGCATGTGATGCTGCTGGAAGAGTTCAATCGCCCCGGTGAGTTGATGCCGATCGAGGAAGATGAACACGGCACCTATATCATGAATTCCAAGGACCTGCGTGCCGTTGAGCATGTTGCACAACTGGTGAAAATGGGTGTGGATTGCCTGAAGATAGAAGGGCGCACCAAGTCACATTACTATGCGGCAAGGACCAGTCAGATCTACCGCCATGCGATAGATGATGCATTAGCTGGCAGGGAATTCGACCCATCACTGATGGGTGATCTGGAGTCGCTGGCCAATAGAGGTTACACCGATGGATTTTTCGTTCGCCACCACAGTCAGGAATTGCAACGCTATCATGAGAATGCTTCTACTTCACAACGCCAGATGTTTGTCGGTGAAGTGATGGAACAAAATGATGATGGAATGTCGCTGATTGATGTCAAAAACAAGTTCCTGGTAGGCGATTCACTGGAGCTGCTGACGCCGGCTGGAAATTTCTCTTTCAAACTTAATGAAATGCAGGACAAAGACGGCAAGCCGCTGGAAGTGGCACCGGGCGGGGGGTGGAAGGTTACGATCCCGCTGCCGGCAGATGCAGGGGAATACGGTCTGCTGGTTAGGGATTTATAAGGAAAGGTTTTACGCATTACGTATTAGGTTTTACGTAACACCATTGCTGTCCCATAAACTTTCCATTGTCATATTTGACTCTGAGCACGCATCAGGCAAACAGCAGAAATACTGTCCTCTCGCAGCGCTCGCAGAGTAACTGTGTTAAAAATCAATAGATTTAAGCATAATCTGGATTCCATGGTGTCTTGTT
>JBLYYR010000229.1:0-19681 GCA_048550195.1 Arenicellales bacterium | reverse complement strand
GATCATGGTGGTAATGGCGATGGACAGGATCATGGGAAAAATAATTCAGTGTGTCATGCATCCAGCCCATGTTCCACTTCATGCTAAATCCCAGGCCACCTAAATTGGTAGGCCGTGTCACCTGCGGCCAGGCTGTTGATTCTTCAGCCATGGTAATAGTGCCGGGGAAATCGGCGTGGGTAATGGTGTTCATCTCACGCAGGAACTCGATAGCTTCAATATTTTCGTTGCCACCATGAAGGTTGGGTATCCAGTCGCCTTCTTCACGAGAATAATCAAGATACAACATTGATGCGACAGCATCGACGCGCAATCCATCCAGGTGAAATTCCTCTAACCAGAACACAGCGCTTGAAAGCAGGAAGTTTTTAACTTCATTGCGACCGTAATTATATATTAATGTACCCCAGTCCCGATGTTCACCACGCCGGGGGTCTTCATGTTCATAGAGAGTGCTGCCATCATAACGAGCAAGGCCATGTTCATCCTTGGGGAAATGGGCCGGTACCCAGTCAAGCAATACGCCAACACCTTGTTCATGACAGTAATTAACAAAATAACGAAAATCGTCAGCTGTGCCAAAACGGCTGGTTGGTGCGAAATATCCGGTAGTCTGATAACCCCATGACGCATCAAGAGGGTGTTCCGTAATGGGCAGCAGTTCGATATGGGTAAACCCGGTTTCCTTAATATAGTTAACAAGGCGATGCGCAATTTCCCGGTAATTCAGGAACTCACCCTCATCATCTCGCTGCCATGAGCCCAGGTGACATTCATAGATAGATAGCGGCTCAGTTAGCCAGTCACTGTTTCCCCTGGCCTTAATCCATGACTCATCCTGCCAGTCGAATAAGGAAGTGTCTCTGGTCACTGATGCAGTACGTGGACGAAATTCAAGTTGTTGTGCATAGGGGTCCGATTTGGCCAGAATTTCCCCGGAATCCCGATTGCTGATTTCAAATTTGTATAGCGTCCCGTTCTTCAGGCCAGGGATGAACAGTTCCCATACCCCACTGCCGCCCCGTGAACGCATAGGATGTCGTCGGCCATCCCACTCATTAAAATCTCCGATCACACTAACACGTGATGCATTGGGTGCCCAGGTCGCAAACAGTACGCCATCAATTCCATCTATGGTTTTGCAATGTGAGCCAAGTACCCGGTAAATATGCAGATGTTTACCTTCAGCAAATAAATGGAGATCATAGTCTTCAATCTGCGGGTTGAAGCAGTAGGGGTCATAGTATGAAGTGACATTATTGCTGGTATCGGTCCGGGTAATTAAATAATGTTCTCCAAGTTCTTTCAGGCGCTCAAAACAGACGAAAAAATCACTGCCAGCGAGACGAAAAGTGGAAATGTTTTTATCTGTAACGCTGAGTTTACGGGTATCAGGCGAGTAAAAAAGGATAAAAGCATCGTGATTAGCTGCCTGATTCCCCAGTACATTGAATGGATCATGATGGTTTGCAAGGGCAACCATATCAAGATCATTCTGCATTTTTTTAAGTAAAGATAAGGTCTTATCTTTTGATGAAGTTTTTTTTAGCGACATAACCCGTCTATCCCAATATTGTATTTATTAACACTAATAGTGCTTATTATGTGCTTATCGTTCTAAGCTTCCAAGCAAGTTTTATGCACACCATAATAATTTTTTTATATTCCAGCGAAACAATACCTGTTCCACTGATGCTGAAACAGGGTCTCACTGCAGCCAGGTCGATGTTAATTGCCTGACTGGCAGTGTATCATTCCCTGTTGTGTGGTTAGCGAGCAACCACATGTGACAGGCATTGATAAATGTATCCATATTGAATGGATTCTGTTGAGATATACAAAAGGCAGCAAGCATGAGCGCTTCGAAAAAAGCTACAACCCGTCGGGAACATACTCGCACCGGTCTAACTATTAAATCCCTGGTCAGGGCCTACAACGATAACCTGTTTTATCTTCAGGGCAGGTCCTACGATTTTTCCACCCCCAATGACCGATACATGGCTGCGGCATATACAGTACGCGATCGCATGCTCGAGCGCTGGATAAAAAGTGCCCAGACATATAAGGCGGAATGCGCTCGCACAGTCTGTTACCTGTCCGCTGAATACCTGCTCGGCCCTCATCTTGGTAATAACATGATCAATATGGGCATCATGGAAAAGGCCTACGAGGCATCCATCCAGATGGGGCTGGATATCGAAGAGATACTGGAAACAGAAGTGGAACCCGGTCTGGGCAATGGTGGCCTGGGACGACTTGCTGCCTGCTATATGGATTCACTTGCTACCCTGCAAATACCGGCTATCGGTTACGGTATCCGTTACGAATTTGGCATTTTTGAACAGCTGATTGAAGATGGCTGGCAGGTAGAGAGAACGGATACCTGGTTGCACAACGGCAATCCATGGGAATTGCCCCGGCCTAAACTCAGATATGGTGTTAGTTTTGGTGGTCATACGGAACATTACACCGGTGATGACGGCGAGCTGCACGTAAGATGGATGCCGGAACTGGTCGTCAACGGCATGGCCTATGACACACCAGTTCTCGGTTACGGTGTAAATAATACAAACCTGCTCCGTCTCTGGAAGGCTGAAGCCGCGATGTCGTTTGACTTCCAGGCCTTCAATGTAGGCAATTACTATGAAGCTGTGCGTGCCAAGATGGAAGCAGAGAACATCTCCAAGGTTCTGTATCCAAATGATGAGCCGGAAGCCGGCAAGGAGTTGCGGCTTAAGCAGCAGTACTTCTTTGTATCCTGCTCCCTGCAGGACATGATCCGCCTGAACATGAGAGGTATCGGCTCGCTGGACCACTTCCATGAAAAGTTTTCGGTACAGCTCAACGACACACATCCTGCGATTGCAGTGCCTGAGTTGATGCGGCTGCTGATGGACGAACACAGTATGTCGTGGGGCAAGGCCTGGGACATAACACGTCGAAGCTTTGCCTTTACCAACCACACACTACTTCCAGAAGCCCTGGAAACCTGGTCAATAAAACTGTTCCAGCGCCTGTTGCCGCGTCACCTCGAAATAATCTACGAAATCAATAAACATTTCCTGGATGATGTACGCATGCACTTCAGGACTGACAACGGGGGGTATGTCGAGCGCATGTCCATCATCGATGAAAAGGGTGGTGGCCGTGTGCGCATGGCGAATCTTGCCTGTGTCGGCAGTTATGCCATCAATGGCGTTGCTGCCCTGCATACCGAGCTGGTCAAGTCGACAATATTACGAGATTTCAATGAATTATGGCCGGATAAGATCATCAATGTGACAAATGGCGTAACACCCCGCCGTTTCATGGTGCTGAGCAACCCGGGCTTGAGCGAGCTGCTGACAGAAAAACTAGGCAATGGCTGGATTCGGGATCTGAATCTGTTGCAGGGGCTTGAGTCATTTGTAGATGACGATGAATTTTGTGCACGCTGGCGTGAGGTCAAGCTCAATGCCAAGCGCAATCTGGCCAGCTGGATTGAAAAGAACATCGGTATACAGGTTGATCCGAGCAGCCTGTTCGACATACAGGTCAAGCGTATCCATGAATACAAGCGTCAGGACCTGAATCTGCTGCACATCGTGACACTCTACAACCGAATCAAACAGGACCCGGGCATCGATATCACCCCGCGCACATTTATTTTTGGAGGCAAGGCTGCTCCGGGTTATTTTATGGCCAAACTTATCATCAAACTGATCAATGCGGTGGGTGATGTGGTCAATAATGACCCCGATATTGCCGGCCGCTTAAAGGTAGTATTCGTGCCTGATTTCAGTGTAAAGCGCGGTCAGCACATCTTTCCGGCAGCAGACCTTTCTGAGCAGATCTCTACGGCGGGCATGGAAGCATCAGGCACTGGAAATATGAAGTTTTCCATGAATGGCGCACTCACTATCGGTACCCTGGACGGTGCGAACATCGAAATCCGGGAAGAAGTGGGTGAGGAGAACTTTTTCCTGTTCGGTATGACTGCTGAGCAGGTAGCCGAAAAGTGGCGTACCGACTTTAATCTTCGGGATGACTACTATGCCGATCCTGAGTTGAAGGCAGCTATAGACCTGGTTGGCTCCGGTTTCTTCAGTCACGGAGATACACAGATATTCCGCCCGCTACTGGATAAGCTGCTACAATATGATCCCTTCCTGGTACTGGCCGACTACCGCAGTTACGTGGATTGTCAGGATGAAGTAAGTCAGGCTTTTCGAATTACTGAACACTGGACTCGCATGTCCATTCTCAATGTTGCACGGATCAGTAAATTCTCGTCAGACCGCTCCATACAGGACTACTGCGAGAAGATATGGAAGGTGCAGCCTGTGCCGGTGGAACTGTAGGGCACAATATTATCAGCGGAACAATGAATATGGCGATATTATTGTGGAAAGAGGCGCACAGGAAAATTGCTTGAAAACAACGAAGTAGTCAGTCATGTGATATTCGATCTGGACCCCTTTTGGGTATCGACAGTCTTATTTGTTGCGACCTACGCTGCCATTATTTCTGATCGCATCAACCGGGCCATTGTTGCAGGACTCGGCGCAGTGCTAATGGTCATGCTTGGTGTACTCAGCCAGCAGGATGCCATTAACGGCGTAGACTTCAATACACTGGGACTACTGACCGGCATGATGGTCATTGTTTCAATTACGCGTCGCTGTGGTGTTTTCCAGTACATTGCCATCTGGTCGGCAAAACGGGTTCAGGCGCAACCATGGGGCATTCTGCTGATGCTCTCAGTTGTAACAGCGGTCTTCTCTGCGTTGCTGGATAACGTGACGACAGTGCTGCTGCTGGCGCCAGTCACACTACTTATTACAGCGGAACTTGACCAGGACCCTTTCCCATTTCTGTTTGCCGAGATCATGGCATCTAATATTGGCGGTGCAGCGACGCTAATCGGTGATCCACCCAATATCATGATCGGTTCTGCAGTCGGGCTGAGTTTTAATGATTTCTTGCTCAATATGGCGCCAATCATACCCATCATCCTGTTTGTTACTCTAGTGATTATCTATGTGATCTGGGGGCGTGGTCTGCATGCTTCTCCGGAGGCTCGTCAACGTATCATGTCTTTGCAGGAGCGTGAAGCAATCACCAATCCGGCACTACTCATGAAATCTGGTTCTGTACTGGCTCTCGTTATTCTAGGCTTTCTGTTTGCCCAAACCCTCAAGCTTGAACCAGCCACTATCGCAATGGGGGGGGGCTGCACTGCTATTATTACTAAGCAATCTTCATCATAATGCCGACAAACAGTCTGAGCGGGTACATCAAGCTCTTGGTGAAGTTGAATGGATCACAATCTTCTTCTTTATCGGCCTGTTTATTGTAGTGCATGGCATCGAGCGTGCGGGCGTCCTGGATTACCTGGGAAGCAGGATGATTGAAGTCACAGGAGGCGATATGACGGTAACGGCCATGGCAGTGATATGGATGTCCGCTGTACTCTCGGCCGTTGTTGATAATATCCCCTTTGTTGCCACAATGATCCCGCTAATAAAAGGCATGGCGCCGACATTTGGGGGTGCAGAACAACTGATGCCGTTATGGTGGTCGCTTGCTCTTGGTGCCTGTGTGGTTGTTTTTGGTTCGCTGATCGTGGCTATCGGCAATATTATTGTGGAGGGGGCGGAAGAGCGTGCGGGTCATCGTATCAGTTTTGTTAAATTTGCTCTGATCGCATTTCCGTTGATGCTGGTTACTGTGGCGGTAGCCTCGATCTATGTCTATCTGCGGTACTTATAATATGAATAGCTGTCATGAAACTTGAAAATATACTGATACAGACTGGGGTCGCATCGCCGGGTATGCTGGTCAGAGAAGCCTTTACAGAATGCGTTCGTGCACAGGTGCCTGCCATACCATTTCGCGATGATAAAGGTGAACTGACAGGGCGAGTAAGCCTGAGGCATACCATGAAGAAAACCTGTCTGCCTGATTTTATGGTCGAGATGGCATATGTACTCGGTGATGACCTGTCCTGTGTGCGGAATGCTGAGGAGAAGGCGGTGGAGGTGTTAGGCTATACCATCGATGAGTTTGTTATGCCTAAATTCTATTCTCTGACAACAGATATCAGCGTTATCAAGGTGCTCGCCATCATGGAGAAACATAATTCCAGCTATCTGTTTATCGTTGATGATGGAGTCTACAAAGGGGTTGTCACGACACTTGCCATCGCTCAAAGGATGGTTGCGCTGGACAGTGCCTGTTCAAGCTCTACCTAAATATCCAGAAATCGTTCTTTACTCGCAGGTTTTCTGTCTTTCTCTAAATCGATTGAAACAAGAGAGTGTAGCCGTAAAATTTATTCCGTTACTAGTTGGGGAATTATATTTTTGTAATATAATGATTGTTTCTGCTCTAGGATTTTCTGATGTGTCTGGAAGAGGTGGATTGCGACTTATGATCTTCAGATTTGAGGCGGAAATTGCACGTAATAGCTAGCTATTGCGAAGATTTTCAACGAAAACCCTGGATGTTTTAAGCGTAAGATACCAGTTCATGAATTGATCAGAGGTTCCTTTAGCTTTAGATTTATTACTATAACAATGTTTGCTTGCACTCTGGTTCGTATTATTGCCACCTGAATGTAAGTTACTCCTGAAGGAAGGTGGGACACAAGGATGAAGACACAACAATCACCACGTTTTATTAGCAACCTGACCAGGAATACCCTGGCATTAATCATGGCAGGTGGGCGAGGATCGCGCTTAAAACATCTGACTACGTGGCGGGCAAAGCCGGCAGTCCCGTTTGGCGGAAAATTTCGTATTATTGATTTTCCGCTTTCAAATTGTATTAACTCGGGCATACGCAGAATAGGTGTGCTTACTCAGTATAAGGCGCATTCCCTGATTTTACATATCCAAAGAGGATGGGGCCATTTTCGTGGTGAATTTGGTGAATTTGTAGAATTGTACCCGGCACAGCAGCGGATTGAAGCATCCTGGTATTCCGGAACGGCTGATGCAATTTATCAAAATCTGGATATTATTCGTTCCCATTCCCCAGATCATGTATTGGTCCTTGCTGGGGACCATGTTTATAAGATGGATTATGGTGATATGCTGGCAAAGCATGTTGATAATGCGGCAGATGTCACTGTAGGTTGTATCGAAGTCCCTGTTGAGCAGGCATCAGAATTTGGCGTGATGGGGGTTGAAAAAGATCTACGTATTTCCAGCTTTGCTGAAAAACCGGAAGAACCCACCCCCATGCATGGTAAACAGGATATGGCACTCTGTTCAATGGGTATCTACATCTTCAACAAGGACCTGTTGTTTGAATTATTGATTCGTGATGCCGATACACCTAACTCCAGTCACGATTTTGGCAACGATATCATTCCTCATGCAATACAAAAATACCGGGTTTATGCGTACCCGTTTACTGATGAGACTAGCGGCATTCAGTCTTACTGGCGCGATGTAGGGACTATCGATGCATTTTGGGAAACCAACCTGGAATTGATTAGGGTGACACCTGAACTTAATTTATATGACAACGAATGGCCGATATGGACTCACCAGGAGCAATTACCCCCTGCCAAGTTCATTTTTGATTCTGATGACAGACGAGGAATGGCTGTTGACTCGATGGTATCAGGTGGTTGCATTATTTCAGGCGCACATATTAGCCGCTCCCTGCTTTTTTCGAATGTCAGTGTCAGCAGTTACACCAGGGTAGAATCTTCAGTGATATTGCCTGATGTCACCATAGGTAAAAATTGCCATATTAAAAACGCAATAATTGACAAGGGTTGTGAAATAGTGGAAGGAACAAAGATTGGACTGAATGAAAAAGATGATCAAAATCGTTTTTTTGTTTCTCCGAAAGGTGTAGTACTGGTGACAGCCGATATGCTTGGTCAGGAAATCCATCATGTCAGATAATATTACTGATAAACCTCCCCTGAATGTGGTGATCTACTGGCATATGCATCAGCCAGAATATCGTGACCTGCGCAGTGGAGAATATCATTTACCCTGGACCTACCTGCATACCATCAAGGATTATGTCGATATGGTCGCGCACCTGGAAAACAATAATGACGCACGAGCCGTTGTTAATTTTGCACCGGTATTGCTGGAGCAAATCGATGACTATGCGCAGCAGCTCCAGGCATATTTACATCATGGCAAGTCGCTTAGAGATCCTCTTTTATCAGCCCTTGCAGATCCGGTATTGACCCCGATCCTTGAAAATCGAATACATATCATTAAGGCCTGTTTGCGTGCCAATAAAGAGAGGCTGATCGACCGATTCAGAGTCTATAAACAGCTGGCTAAGATGGCAAAAACTGCTCTGCACAAACTTGAGTCATTGCCCTATTATTCCGAACAGTTTTTTGCGGATTTACTGGTTTGGTATCATCTGGCATGGATAGCCGAAACAGTGAGAAATACCGATGATCGCATCAAAGCCTTAATGAAAAAAGCCAGGGATTTCAATCTACACGATCGCCACTTGCTGGTTGAAGTAATTTATGAACTTATCAGTGGGGTAATCGAACGCTACCGGAAACTGGCAGAGGAAGGGAGAATCGAACTGTCAATGACACCTTATGCACACCCGATTGTTCCTTTATTGATTGACTTCAAATCTGCCAGGCAGGCCATACCAGATATAAAATTACCCTCTATGGCTGAATATCCTGACGGCCTTGAAAGAAGCCGTTGGCATATGCAAAAAGGCATTGAAGTATTCAAGTCCTACTTTGGCTTTGAGCCCCGAGGCTGCTGGCCATCAGAGGGGAGCATTAGTGCAGAAATGATAGAACTAAGCTCTGAAATGGGGATGAAATGGCTTGCCAGTGGTGCCACTGTTTTACGAAATTCGCTGCAAAAATCATCCATTAAACCTGATGCCTGTATTCATGGGCCTTACCAATACCGTGACACTGGCGTGGACTGTTTTTTCAGAGATGACGGCTTATCAGATTTAATTGGCTTCAAATATTCTGACTGGCATGCCGACGATGCGGTGGCCAATCTTGTGCACAACCTCGAAAGCATTGCCGAGAACTGTGGAGACAAACCAGGCGCAGTGGTGTCGATTATTTTAGATGGTGAAAATGCCTGGGAGCATTATCCTGATAATGGTTATCACTTTATTAGTACACTGTATGAAAAGCTCAGTGAACATAAAGGGCTAAAAATGACTACTTACAGTGAGTATCTTGAATCCGGTCACGCACGGCAACCGTTACCCGAGATCATTGCTGGAAGCTGGGTGTATGGCACATTTTCAACATGGATAGGTGAAAAAGATAAAAATCGGGCCTGGGATATGCTGGTGGAGGCAAAGAACGTTTATGACAAGGTACTAGCTGAAGGTAGTTTGTCTAGTGACGAGTTGAGACTTGCAGAGATGCAATTGGCTACTTGTGAAAGCTCAGACTGGTTCTGGTGGTTCGGTGAATACAACTCGGCAGAATCGGTGACAGCGTTTGATGAACAATATCGTCTGCATTTAAGTAATTTGTATCAATTGTTAAATGTAGAGCCCCCGGATTATCTGGCAAAGGCGTTTTCTTTTGGGACAGGTAAACCCGTAGTGGGAGGAGCCATGCTACCAGGTCAACACCATTAGAATGACTGCTCATGCACATTTTAATACGATAAACAGAAAACGTCGTGCCGGAGTATTGTTGCACCCTACATCGTTTCCAGGGGAGCTGGGCAATGGCGATTTCGGGCACCAGGCCTACCGATTTATCGAGTTCCTGAAGACAAACGGCTTCAAAGTCTGGCAGATGTTGCCGCTGGGGCCCACACATGATGACAGATCACCGTATCAGTGTTTATCTTCTCATGCTGGAAACAACATGCTTATCAGTATTGACTGGCTGGAAGATAAAGGCTGGCTCAACAGAACAGAAACAGGCATCTCGATAGCCGATGAGAGCTTTCGCCAACGTTGTCTGAAACTGGCAGCTGAAAACTTTTATCAACTGGATGACGACTACTGGTCAACGAAACTTGCGGAGTTCATAAGTCAGCATGCCAGCTGGCTGGAAGATTATGCTCTATTCATGGCACTAAAAGGCAAATATAAAAACCTGCCATGGTATGAATGGCCGGAACCCCTGCGACATCGGTATGCTATTGCTCTCGATGATGCAGCCTGGAGACTGCACTCATCCATCAATCAGACAATATTTGAGCAGTTTGTTTTCTTTACCCAGTGGCACGAAATTCGTGATTATGCAAAGCAGCATGAAGTTGAACTGTTCGGGGACATGCCAATTTTCGTAGCACGTGACAGTGCAGATGTCTGGGCGCAAAAAGAAAACTTTTTAATAGATCAGGATGGTGAAATGCCATTTATAGCCGGCGTGCCGCCTGATGCATTCTCCGATACTGGCCAGCGATGGGGCAACCCTTTATATGACTGGGATCATATGAAATCTACTGGTTTTAGCTGGTGGAAAGAACGTTTTGACACGCAGTTAGAACTGTTTGATATGATCAGAGTAGATCATTTTCGAGGGTTGCAGGCCTGCTGGCAAATTCCGCAGGATGATGAAACAGCAGTTAACGGGACCTGGGTAGAAGTGCCTGGCAGGGAAATGCTTGCTGAGTTATCCAGTAAATTTAGACATTTACCACTGGTCGCTGAAGATCTGGGAGTGATTACCGACAAGGTCCTCGAATTGAAAAAATCCTTTAATTTGCCTGGTATGAAAGTACTGCAGTTTGCATTTGATGGTAATAATAACAACCCGCATTTACCACACCGCCACAAGATTGATGATGTAGTGTATACAGGCACCCATGACAATGACACGACTCTGGGGTGGGCGAGTGATGAGGAAAATTATAATAAGAACTACTTTAATGGATATACAGGTGCGAGTATTGAGTCTGCAGAGCAGGGGCTCTGGTCTATGATACGGATGGCGATGTCATCGGTGTCGTTTCTATGCATTCTGCCGATGCAGGACCTGCTCATGCTTGGTTCATCAGCTCGTATGAATACACCGGGAACAGTAGATAACAACAACTGGGAATGGCGATTCGATTGGCAACAAATCAATCCTGAAATGATCAAACATATTTCTCATTTTATAAATTTGTATCAGAGGTAACGGAATGGCTACGAATAAATCATTGTGTACCGCAGAATTTCCTGTTCTGGAAGATCTGCCTAGTGACAGTGAATCACTGGCGAGTGACTTTGAAAGATACTTAACCCGGTATATGGGCCGTTTTGTTGGTTGTGTCCCTTATTACCTCTATGAAGCCCTATCGTTGACAATTCGTGATCATGTTATGGCGGACTGGCGTAATACCTGGAAGGTTCACGAACAAAAGGGTGTGAGAAAAGCCTATTACATGTCACTGGAGTTTTTGATTGGGCGTTCACTAGGTAATCATATCCTTAACCTGGGAATTGACAGTGAAACTAAAGCCGCCATGAACAAATTTGCACTGGAACTGGAAGAGATTTCCAGCGAAGAGCAAGATGCGGGATTAGGTAATGGTGGCTTAGGTCGGCTTGCTGCCTGTTTCATGGATAGTTGCGCGACGCTTAAACTGCCGGTCATTGGGTATGGTATTCGATATGAATATGGCATGTTCCGACAGGAGATTGAAAACGGTTACCAGCTGGAAGAACCGGATCACTGGTTAAGAGATGGCAATCCATGGGAACTTGAACGGCCTGAGTATACTCAGGTAATAAAATTTGGCGGACACGTTGAAACGATTACTGAATTTTCTGGTCATAAGCGCTACATCTTGATCGATACTTCAGATGTTCTGGCGATTCCTTATGACGTGCCTATTTCAGGTTATAAGAATAACACTGTTAACACTTTGCGTTTATGGAGTGCCAGCGCATCCGATGTCTTTAGCCTGGCTGATTTTAATGCCGGAAGTTACTCGGAGGCGGTGGAGGCAATAAATGATGCTGAGCATATAACGATGGTGCTCTATCCAAATGACGCAAGTGAAAATGGAAAGGAATTACGTCTAAAACAGCAATACTTCCTGGCTTCTGCGAGCTTACAGGATGTGCTGCGAATGTGGGCGATAAATGAAGGTGACAATTTCAGCCAATTTGCAAAACTAAATGTTTTCCAGTTGAATGATACGCATCCAACGATTGCGGTTGCTGAATTGATGCGTTTGCTAATCGATGAAAAAGGTTTGTCGTGGGATGAGGCCTGGGGGATAACCAGTCAAACGATGGCCTATACAAATCATACTCTTTTGCCCGAAGCACTGGAGAAATGGCCTGTCGCATTATTTGAAAAACTGCTGCCTCGCTTACTGCAGATTATTTATGAGATTAATGCCCGTTTTCTTAAACTGGTTGCCATGAAATGGCCCGGCAATACAGAAAAACTAACCCGTATGTCAATTATTGAAGAAGGTCAGGTTGAATATGTACGCATGGCATATCTCGCTATTATTGGGAGTTTTTCTGTAAATGGCGTTGCGGCATTACATTCACAATTACTGACCGAGGGATTATTTAGAGACTTTTATGAACTGTGGCCTGAAAAATTCAACAACAAAACCAATGGTGTAACACCACGACGCTGGGTGGCACATTCTAATCCATTGATGACGGATCTTATTTCTGAAGAAATTGGCAGTGAGTGGATTCACAACTTCGAAAAAATCGATCAGTTAAAACAATATGTTGATGACAAGGAATTTGCACAGCGCTGGTTCGATGTAAAACAGGAAAATAAAAAGGAGCTGGCAAATCTGATTAAGTCTGAATGTAATGTGGACTTTGATGTAAATTCTATGTTTGATGTACAGGTAAAAAGAATACATGAGTACAAACGGCAATTATTGAATGTCTTACATGTTATCCACCTCTATGATCGTATCAAACGTGGTGATACAGAGAACTGGACCAGTCGTTGTGTACTTATCGGTGGAAAAGCAGCCCCGGGTTATCGCCTTGCAAAACTGACGATAAAGCTGATTAATAATGTAGCGGAAGTTATTAATAATGATCCGGAAGTTGGTAATAAGTTGAAACTGGCATTTATACCCAATTACGGGGTATCCAAGATGGAGGTGATTTGTCCTGGCACCGATTTATCAGAACAGATATCCACTGCAGGCAAAGAAGCTTCCGGTACCGGGAACATGAAATTCATGATGAATGGCGCAGTCACGATAGGGACATATGATGGCGCTAATATAGAAATACTCGATGCAGTAGGGGAAGACAATTTTTTCCTGTTTGGCTTACATGCCGGTGAAGTAGAAGCATTACATAGACATTACCAGCCTGAACAAATAGTTGAGGGAGACGAAGACCTGAAGCGTGTTATGCATCTACTATCCTGCGGTCATTTTAATTCTTTTGAATATGGAATATTTAATGACCTCATTGCATCGCTGATGAATCCACATGACCCCTGGTTAACACTTGCGGACTTCAGGGCTTATGTCGATGCCCAGAGAATGGTGTCAGAGGCTTATCAGGACCGCGCTGGCTGGATAAAAATGAGCATTATGAATACCGCATGCAGTGGTTATTTTTCAACTGACAGAACTATGCAGGAATACAATAAGGACATCTGGAAACTGAAGCCAGATGTCCTCTAGTTAATCAGGTAATTACATTGGGTGCATCGCGTTTGCAGCGGCCCTTGATATCGGCAATGCTATCAGCAATTTCGATTAGTTCTGCTAACGCTGTTTGTGTTGGCATATCATGTAATTCAGGGTCAACAACATATCTCTCGATATAGACGCGAAGTGTTGCCCCTTCAGTACCTGTCCCTGATAAGCGGAAGACTATTCGGGACTCATCTTCAAACAGAATTCGTATGCCCTGATTTTCTGTTATGCTGTTATCGACAGGGTCTGTGTAACTAAAGTCATCACTTAAAACTACTTTATAATCAGCGTATTCTGTTCCAACAAGCGATGTTGTCTGCGCTCTCAGGTTCTGCATTAAATCAGTCGCTACATCATTATCGATTGCTTCATAGTCATGCCGCGTATAGTAATGACGGCCAAACCGGTTCCAGTGCGCACGTGTGATTTCTTCTATAGACTGCTGTTTGATTGCAATCAGATTTAGCCAGAATAATACCGCCCAGATGCCGTCTTTTTCGCGGATATGATCCGAGCCGGAGCCAAAGCTTTCTTCACCGCAAAGTGTGATGCGGCTGTCGTCGAGAAGAGTGCCAAAATATTTCCAGCCTGTCGGAGTTTCATAACATTCTATGCCAAGGGATTCTGCAACCTTGTCTACCGCTCTGCTGGTAGGCAACGATCGAGCAACACCACGAACTCCCTGATAGTAGCCGGGTAAAAGGTGGGCATTAGCCGTCATGATGGCCAGGCTGTCACTGGGATTAACAAAGAAGTACTGACCCAGAATCATATTGCGGTCGCCATCACCATCTGAAGCGGCACCAAAGCTCGGAGCACCCGGGCCATTATATAATTTTGCAACCAGTTCTGTGGCATGGGCCAGATTTGGATCCGGATGACCGCCACCAAAATCTTCCAGCGGTATGCCATTGATAACAGCACCGACATTGGCCGACAGGCGTTTTTCGAATATTGCTTTCCCATATGGGCCTGTGACTGCATGCATAGCATCAAAACACATGGTAAGCAAGCCTGATGTAAAGAGTGATTTTATTTTTCCAAAATCAAACAGGTGTTCCATTAAATCGGCATAGTCACTGACGGAATCAATCACATCGACTTGCATGTCACCGATATTACTGGTGCGTTGCTTGTCGAGAGCTATGTCATCAGTTTCAGCAAGCTTGTATTCGTTAAGATTCCTGCTTTGTTCATAAACGGCATCGGTAAACGAGGTTGGGGCAGGGCCGCCATTGCTTATATTAAACTTGATGCCAAAATCACCCTCTGGCCCGGCGGGGTTGTGACTGGCAGACAGGATAATACCGCCTGCTGCCTGATTTTTCCGAATTAAATGTGACACAGCCGGGGTAGACAGCAAGCCGTTCTCGCCTACTATTACCCGTTTTACGTTGTTAGCTGCGGCAATTTTTAGAATCACCTGTATAGCATGGGTATTGTAGTAACGACCATCACCACCAAGAACCAGCAATTTGCCTTTTAATTCGCTCGCGATATTAAATATGGATTGAACGAAATTCTCCAGGTAATTCTGCTGCTGAAATACAGTCACCTTTTTGCGCAAGCCGGAGGTGCCTGGCTTTTGGTCAGAGTAGGGTGTTGTTTTGATAATACGTGTCTTCATCTTGTTAATCTTTGTTATCTACATGCCTGTTCTATTATAGTGCGAATACAATATTAATAATTTACAAATAGTGTATTGTATCCCACACAGTTCAGGCTGTAATTGGGTGAAAACCATGACTTTTTTAAACTTTTACCTTGAATATTCGTAAATGCCTGTAACTTAACGGAGATTGCCGGAAATGAATATTTCATGTATTTCATGCGTGAGTAGCAACAGGCTAGTCCAGTCATGAGTAGCCCTGTTTAAACGGAGTAAGAATGCAGGTAATTGCAGGCGATATAGGTGGCACAAATACGAGGCTGGTGCTGGCAGAGTTGCATGAAACTGGCCGGCAAATTCTGTTTGAAAAAAGTTATCGCAGTACACAATTTAGTGATTTTTTTCAGGTATTGAAGACCTTCCTCTCGGAAAGTAAACCCAGCTTACCGGTAAAGGCAGCCAGTTTTGCCGTTGCAGGGCCGGTCACATCAGGGGGGGTCTCAATGACGAATCTTCCCTGGCGAATTACTGAAAAACAACTGCGTGATGTGTTACAGACCCCCCATGTTACTCTTATCAATGATTTTGTCTCAGTTGGCTATGGCATTCCACTGTTAGAGTTGTCGGACTTCCTGGTATTGCAGCAGTGCCTTGCTGATGAGAATAATTCAGTGCCTCCAAATGCTGCTGTGATTGGTGCGGGTACTGGTCTCGGTGTCTCACATCTCGTTTACAATGAGGGCCTGTACACCCCATATTCCAGTGAGGCCGGTCATGCCGGATTCGCCCCGGAAAATAACCAGCAACATGAGCTGCTGGCATGGCTGCAGCAACAAAATTCACACGTAAGTGTCGAAATGCTGCTGTCGGGTGCGGGTCTGCTGAGAATTTATAAATATCTGCATGACATTGCCGGGGTATCTCAATCATCAACCATCATTGAAGCAATGCTTGATGCTGATCCGGCACAGGTTATCACCAAACATGCTTTGCAGGAAGATGATGAGCTGTGTTTGAAATCGCTGGAATTATTTATAGATATTTACGGCTCTGCTGCTGGCAATGTTGCTTTACATTACTACCCGATAGGCGAGCTCTATATTGCCGGCGGGATCGCGGCTAAAATCAACAGGCCAATGGCTGACGGACGCTTTATTGATGCATTTCTTAAGAAAGGAAAGATATCACCAATCCTGAAAAATATAACAGTTAAAGTAATTACCCAGGAGAAAGTCGGGCTTTATGGTGCGTTAGCTTACGTTACTAAATCAGCACTCTAAGGTAATGATTCATATCACTTTTCTTCTACTTTTCGCTGTCCTGATGAAAAGTGCAGGAGTACTTATAATTCTGTTAGCGATTTCATCGCAGATGTTTTTTCTTCGTAATCAAAGTGTTTTACCTCTGCTTTTACGAA
Source organism: Arenicellales bacterium (assembly GCA_048550195.1). GTDB lineage: Bacteria > Pseudomonadota > Gammaproteobacteria > BMS3Bbin11 > BMS3Bbin11 > BMS3Bbin11. Next base: position 3,054 of record JBLYYR010000229.1, on the reverse strand, counting down.
ATGATCTGCAATCTTCGGCATTACTGCGAGGAAACTGTTATCTGTGACCGCAGCCACTTTATCTTACGGCCCTGTTGAGTAACGATAAGAACGCCTTCATCTCGTAATAATTCATATTTAAGCATTAGGGAATCCCTGTTTAATTATCAGTCATCGTCACGGCTGCCCATTGTGCATCTGGATCAAAGCTTTGAACATCTTCAACAATTGCGGTGCTGTCAGGTCCAAAGTCTTGCTGAAAGACCTTCCCATCCTGGTTAATTATAAAACTCATGACGCCGGTCCTGCCATAAACAGCAGGCCAGGCAATTAAGGCAAATCCACCTGTCATGCGGCCGTCAACGACATACTCTTCCTGACCGCCATCCGATCCATTACCCTGTGATGTCAGGATACGATAATAATATCCATGATAGGCACCTTCAGGTCTGTTATTGGCAAATAACGACCCGAGCGGGCTTGGTGAATCGTCTGCAGCCGTTTCCCAGTAAAGGCCGTCATGCTTATCTGCTTCACTGATAAACTTCTGTGCGTACTCGAATTCACCATCATTGTTTCTGTCTATTGATGCATACTCCATCTGCGCATCATGATAGGCAAGCACTACCTGTATGACAGCGAGTTCATTCCTGCCTATGCGACGAATGCGAATTCTGTTTTTACCAGCAACAGAATCAAAGTACCAGCCTGTGGCGCCTTTGACTATGGGGATAGGCAGAGTCCAGTCTTCTTTACCAACGGAGAGGATTGACTGCTCAGCACCTTCAGCCTTGAGTGTATGGGTTTGTGAGTAAGCCTTGAGGTATTTTTCGATGGTTTTGGTTTGGATTTTATCGAGTGGCAGTAATTGATTGGCATTTAGGCCAAGAATTTTACCTATCTTCTCCCTGTTCCTGTCAGAGACGGCGTTGGTGAAGGCCTGTGCTGCAATCTCAGGGCTGGTAAATACTGCCTGATTGATATCAGTGTCCATGGTTAGCGTTACTGCCGGGTCTTCTTTTGTGCAAGCACCCATAAAGAGACTGGTACTGATGAGTAACATGCCAATGTGTTTCCTGCTAATTGTAATCATGGGTTTTCCTGCAGCGTTAAGAGAGCTAAGAACATTAATATTAAGTAAATTCATTATCTTCTCCTCCCACCGCCGCCACCTCGGCCACCACCACGACTCATGCCGCCACCTCCACTAAAGCCCCCGGAGCTCTGAAATGATCGATTGCTTGATGTACCTCGGCTAACGTTGTTATGTGAACTCCGTGCATTGCCGACATCACTCAGGGCATGGTCATTGAAACTTGATTTTTTACTGGAGAAATCACTTTTGCGGCTTGAATCCATATTTGAAATTTTCCCTGTATCTATATTTGAAGGTTTTGTAGAACCTAAACTATTGGATACCTTGCTACTGTCAAAACTAGACATTTTGCCAGAGTCAAAATCACGATCAGCCTTGCTGACGGTATCCCTTGCCTGGCTGCCACCGGAACCTTTCAATTCCTGGCGGCCTTTAGCAGGATCAACACCGCGCGATTCGAGAGTTGATTTTGCTTTTTCGCGATCGGCATCACGACCCCGGTAATCATTACGTTGTTCTGAGCTGCTGATTATACTGGAAGCGTTCTGCTTATTTAGTTGATTGTTTGTAGTTCTATTGATGTTGTTCGTTCTGTTGATGCTGTTGACGTTGCTGGAATTATGTTTCCAGGTGGCATTCCTGCTGCTGGTATTAATCCTGTTGCGATTAACATTGATGTTATTGTGCCGGTTGACGTTGATATCAACACTGTGGTGCCGCCAGTTAAAGCCACCCCACAAAGCATTGGTGATACCGATACCTATGCCGAAGCCGATTCCTGTGACAATACCGGTACCAAAGCCGTAACCTACCGGGCGATAGTAATAGGGGGTGTAGGAAGGCCACCACCAGGTACCGTAAATAATCGTCGGGTTGTAGGCAGGAACGTAAATCACTTCAGGGTCTGATGGTTCAATGATGATGACCTGTGGAGATGTTGAATCATCTGTTTTCACAGTTTGTTCTTTTGTAGTCCCGAGGTTACCTTCATCTTTTGCTTTTTTTCTTAAAGACTGGACAGTATCCATAACACCTTCTGAATCGGCCAGAAAGGCATCACCCAGGGTCAGAACCCAGTCAGGCTTTTGTCCCATCATATCCAGTACGGAAGGAAAGGCCACCAGTGACATGACACTGGGATCCCATGATTTTTTCTGCACAGCTTTGACCGCGTCATCACCAGTCTTCCTGGCATTTTTCTTTGACCATTCGACGGCTTCAGCGATGTCACCTGGATAGGTCGATGCCATCAATATTTGCGAAAGCAGGGAGTCGGGGTAAAGGGCAATAGGTGCCATCATTTGATCCAGTTCCTGCTGACTGTAGGCCTTTTTCCTGTCGTCTTCTGCTATGGCAGAGCCCAGGGGAAGAACTAACAGGGTTGCTAACAACAGAACAGTTATTTTGGTGAATATATTTTTCATAGGAATTTTCCTTATAAACTGCAGGGCAGGTGTAAGTATTTTCTTGCGGGGAGTCTGCGCCGAAATAATTTCTAAGTTATGTTTATAGCATACTAATAAGCTACGTGGTTCCATGTGTCATCTTTGGTGATTATTTCATTTTTCCAGCTCTAGAAATTACAGGCATTTCGGAATCTAACATCCCACGCGCTGTATCAAGTTCATCTTGTTCCTGTTCAACGGTATACCGACAAGATGCTTTCACACTTTTCCCTGGCTATTAAATTGCTAATTCATTCGGACCGTCTCTAACAGGCGCAAATCATTGGAACTAATTCCATAACGGTACATCAAAACAACTAGGTCTGGTGTAAGTATTACTCTAAAGACTCTCTGTGAACTTTTTTTCTGAGGGTGTTTTCACTTTTCAAATAAAATCTAAATCAGGAAAAAATCATGAAAAAGAACGTAGGTGGTATTGATAAAAAAATTAGAATCATTGCAGGTGTTGCAGCCATAGCGGCTGGCCTCTATTTTCAAAGCTGGTGGGGTGCAATCGGGGTAGTCTTCCTTGTG
>JBLYYR010000228.1:0-40844 GCA_048550195.1 Arenicellales bacterium | reverse complement strand
CTGCAACAATGGAAGGGCATGAAGGGTTTTGGGTTTATGAACTTGATGGAACAGATTTAGAAGCAAAACAGGTTTACTGGAATAAAACAGAGTACTGCTTTACAGACTAATGATCATTATTATTCGTTGCACTCTGCTCTCATCAGATCGGATCAGTTAAGTCTCCCTATTTATTTCCTATATAGTTTTCTCAAACGATACTATAAGAGCTCTACGTAGCAGACATCTTTCAATCGAGAACAATAACCCTGGGACTGCAGGTATTCTGAATGTCTGGTGGTATCTAAAAGGCACCCATGCAAATAGCCATTCCCAGATCCCAGAGTATCCGGCGTATTTTGTTGGCACAGAGGCAAGGCATCCATGACGAGACGCTCTATTCTTATCGGGGGGGGCTGAATGAAATACATAAAGGCACGGGTTCAAAACATTGGTTGCTCACGACAATGCTGCATAAGAACAGGCCCCATGAAATGAGACCTGTTTAGCGCGCATATTTTGAAGCAAAGCGCTAGTTTACGCTTCGTTTTCTTCGTACTTTACTTCCATGGCCTCAAGTTCAGCATTGAGTGCGATCGCCTCGGCAACGTAGGCTTCCATCAGGGCATCGAACTCTGCCGCCATGGCTCGTTCTTCTGCGGCGTCTGCCGCATCTATTTCAGCGTTAAGCTCGGCAATGGCACGTGTGACTTCTTTTTTTCTGGCATTAAACGCATCACGCGTATCTGCCGCACCGAGTGCAAGCTGGATCTGTAAATGTTCCACGGCACCCTGTATTTTAGTGCGGGTTTCTTCCGGCACAGCTTCGTTTAGTTTCTCCTGTAATTTGATGGCTGCTTCGTTAAGCTTCTTTTCCTGTTCATTAACTCGAGTATTGAGTTCATCCGTTGTCAGGTTGATCTGTGCAGCAGCGGCTTCGGTTTTTGCCTGCAGTTTATCCAGGCCGGCATCGATTGCAGTTCTTAAATCTTTGATACTTGTCATTAATATTCCCCTTCTCTATATGTCAATGGTGCAGTGATTTAAATGTGTCCTACGTTTTAGTGTTGCGGGTCATATCAGTTTATAAATAACCCTGTGTCTCAAGGTTTTGATTTAGTTTCGCTTGGCGGCTTTTAGCAACATGCTGACTATTGGCCCCAGGGTGCCTGCTGCTCCGCTGGTAAATGAGGTGAACCCTGATCGAATCCGCGTGATATCACTGGTGATCTGGTCGATTTCGCCTTTGAAGGTATCGATGTCTTTACCCAGTTCTGCGTAAGCCATGTCGCGAATTTCGCGAGCCAGTTTTTCCTCGTTTTCTGATGGTCCTGCACGTCTCGCAATAAGGAGAAACACTATGCCAACGACTGTATCGATTGTGGATACTGTGAGTGCTGCAAGTGGCGCACCAAGAGAGGGCTCAAGGGCGTAGTATGCTGCCAACGTCATCATGGCCAGGCCCAGTAGCAGGAATACTAGAGCTACGGAAAACAATGCCGAGCGACTTGCCACGCGACGGGCATTGATCTGTGCAAGGGCCAACTCGGACCGGGCAATTATCTGCAACTTCATCATTGGTTCGGACATTTTTATTCTCTCCACAATATAATTTTCAAATTGGCATTACAGACGCCCAACGAGCACACCAAGGGCAAACACAATCAGTAAGGTGGTAGGTTTAGTATCCTTGATATCCTTGTCGATTGAATCGAGTAGTTCTTTAAACTGGGCCATAAGGTCATCCGCAGTAATATCATCAGCCACTGTTGTTTCATCGGTCGGCGGAGCCGTTTCCAATTGTTCTGCAGCTTGTTCCTCAACACCAGGTTCTACAGCGGGTGGAGGGCTTTCCTGTTTGCTTTTTATCGCGTCAAGCTGTTGCCGTAACAGCTCTATTTCCTGTTGCAGGTCTTCATTGGCCATAGTAATAACTCGCTATTGTTTCGATGTTTGCCATTTTATGTGGTTACCTGGTTATGCATCAGTCGACTTTGCTGGAGCAGGTGAGAGTAATACCGCGATCCATTGAGTCTGTGGGTTATTCTGTGCTGCAAATTTGACCACCATGCTCAAGGGGACCGATAGCAACATACCCACGGGGCCAAACATCCAGCCCCAGAAAACCAGAGACAGAAATACCGTTAGCATCGACAGGCCAACGCTCTGTCCCATTATCATGGGTTCAACGACATTGCCGATAACAGTATTAACAAAAACGTAGATTGCCATGACTACCAGTACCATGGTCGGGTCGAGTTGCAGCAACGCCATCAGTACAGCCGGTATGGCGGCAATAATTGAGCCGATGTTGGGGACAAAATTGAGCAGAAAAGCGAGGAACCCCCACAGCGGTGCGAAGTCCAGGCCGACCAGGGCCAGTGCTAGCCAAATCAATATCCCGGTCACGAGACTTACGGCAGCCTTGGCGACAACATAGCGTTTGACACTTTCGATAACTTCAACGAGCCGTTGCAGGGTTAATTCGGCATCATGTCCTTCTATTGCTGAGAGTTTGCGTGGAAATTCAGCGGCATCGATCAATATGAAGATTACGGTGAATGTGATCAGTAGGGTGTTGCTCAACGCACTGCCTATGCCGACAACCATATTGTTGGCAAAGTCCATTACTGCTGCCGGATCCAGGGCATTAAGAATGCCTGCTTCGTTAATCTTTATCCCTCTAGTTTCCAGTGATGCTGCTAAGGCACTGCTCAATTCGTCCAGGCGTGCCTGGTAAGCGGGCAGGGCTTCATTGAATTGCGCAGCGGTATTGCCCAGCAATAAGGTAAGCAGTGCAATCACAACAATGGTTACGACGACCACGATGATAACGGCGACGAGCGTGGATAGACCGCGTTTCTTCAGCCAGTTCAGCGGTGTCGCGGCAATAATTGCGATGAACAGAGAAAACAGGAAGGGAACGATGAGATCTGATGACTGTCGCATCAATGCCAATAGCAGGGCAAAGCCTGCCAGTGTTAAAATTCCATCACGTAACGCGCTACTATCGCTGGACATAAATCCTTTCTCGTTCTGCTAATAGAGGATCTGTTTGATCCATGATAGTTATCATCTGAAGTATTACTCAGAGAATTTAAGCATCAGTTCAGTATTAGTATTTTTCCTTGTTGTTAAAGAAGACTATCTTGCTAAACCTGTGGTGTCATTCTAAATTGGCAATACTCTCAGTAATATGGCGTGAAATGCTAAGGCTATCTCTTTTATGATTGTTACCCGCAGATTTCAAAAAGGTAATAATGCTAGTAAGGCTGCACTAAAATAATATGCAGCCTAATTGATACCTTTCTAAGATTTACTGACAGGGAACATGAACCATGGATATACGCATACTATTGAATGGCAAAAAGGCGGGTCTCGAAACTGTCAGGTCAGCAATATTCAAAGCCAGAGAGACAGGAAATGTAGAAGTACGGGTTACCTGGGAAGCCGGTGATGTGCAACGCCTGGTAAGGGAAGCCTGCCAGGATGGCTGCCAGCGCCTGGTCGCAGGCGGTGGTGATGGAACTGTCAATGAGGTCGCTGATGCTATTTTGCAGATGGATGAGGATCAACGTCCGGAAATAGCTGTTATGCCACTCGGTACCGCAAATGATTTTGCCACTGGTTGCACGATCCCGTCAGATCCCTTGTTGGCACTGCAACTGGCCCAGACTGGTAAGGCCAGAAGTGTAGATGCGGTAAAAGCGAACGAATACTGTTTCATCAACGTCGCCAGCGGTGGTTTCGGCGCGCAGGTCACGGCAAATACCCCGGTGGCACTAAAGAATTTTCTCGGAGGAGGGGCCTATACCTTGTCCGGTCTGGTTCAGGCCGTCAATTTTTCCCCTTTTCACGGCGAAATTCGTCTACCCGGAGAGGCGTTTAAAAGTGATGTTATTTTTGGTGCCGTGTGTAATGGCAGGCAGGCCGGTGGTGGTCAACAACTCGCCCCTCAGGCCATGATTGATGATGGCTTGCTCGATATAGTTGGCTTGAAGCATTTCCCAGCTGAGGCACTGACACAGGTCGTTGAGGAACTGCTTTCACCTGATAAAAATGGAGAATACGTTAATCGTTACCGGGTTCCCTGGACCGAATGGGAGTCTGACGTAGAGATGCCGATCAATCTTGATGGCGAACCCATCAGCAGCAAAAAAGTTCGTTTCGAGGTATTGCCTGGTTCTATAAAACTGATACTACCAGAGAATTGCCCGATGGTAGGGGCATAAAGGATTGTCTGTCACCGGGTTGATTGCCGGATTATTGTCGGACCTGGTTATGCATCGTTATGCAAAATAGTGAAGATTACAACGGGAATCACCACCAATAAGTTAAATAAAACAATTACTTATAATTATAATGCCAAGCTACGAACCAGGCGGTCGGGCGTTTGAATTACTCCGGGTACGCCATAAACGAAAGGGGTCACAAGCATAGTGCATACTAACCTTTGTGATCTCTTTATCCTTAATGGCTTCATCAATGCACCTTGTCTAATGTGGCTGCCAAGATTCACTCCTGGTCAAAACTCATGATTAAACCTAGCTACAAGAATGTCTGCTATGGAGATATTGTTCACGAATATGATATTTTGTTGTTAACTTTAACCTGAAACTGACCCACCAGTTTCATCCAGTGTTGGACTGCAAAAGTCAGTCTAACGGATTAAAAATACTGAAAGGATGAGGATATTTAGCGGGTCAATATTGAATACAGAAAAACCGCTAAAGTGCTCATAAAGTATGTAAATTAACAGTTCAGTTTAGATGAGAGGGCATATACAACTGTCTTGCTGCAAGAAAGAGTAGGAAAAACGCGTTCATTATTTCCAGCTTAAGTTACTGAAAAATAAGTAAAACAATCTTAAGGTGGTCACGATATGGTCACGTTTGGGGCAGGGATAAAAAACGGGCGCCGTAGCACCCGTCTAAGTATCTGATATAAAATCAGGAATTTGGCTCCCCGACCCGGGCTCGAACCAGGGACCCAGTGATTAACAGTCACTTGCTCTACCAACTGAGCTATCGGGGAATTGTGGAGCGCGAATATTACTGATACAGGCTTATATGGTCAAGCTATTACTTGATTTACTCTGCTGAAAAATTGGGCTCCTGGCTGAGGGCCTTTGCTATTCTTTCCAGTGCCTGCTCCAGCTGTTCCATGCTGGTGGCAAAGGAAATGCGTATATAGCCTTCAGCACCAAAGGCTGAGCCGGGTACCAGGGCAACTTTAGCCTTACCCAGCAGGTAATCTGCCAGTTCGACGTCGTTGTTGAAATTGCGGTTACTGGCGATGACTTTGCGGAAATCGGCAAAGGCGTAAAATGTGCCGTCAGATTCCAGACAGTTAACGCCATCCATAGCATTTAGTCGCTCAACGACAAAATCGTGGCGTTCTTTGAAGGCCTTCAGCATCGGGGTGATGCATCCCTGGTCACCGTTTAATGCAGCTTCAGCTGCCACCTGAGAGATCGAGCAGGGGTTGGAGGTGCTCTGTGACTGGTTTTTTTTCATGGCGGCCACCAGGTCAGCCGGACCGCCGCAGTAGCCGATACGCCAGCCTGTCATCGAGTAGGCTTTGGAGACGCCGTTCATAACGATGGTACGGTCATACAGGTCAGGGCAGGCATTGACGATGTTGACGAACGGGGCCTCTGTCCACAGGATATGTTCGTACATATCATCTGTCGCAATAAGTATATCCGGATATTCTTTCAGCACTACACCCAGTGCGGCCAGTTCCTCACGGCTATAGACGGCACCGGTGGGGTTTGATGGGCTGTTGATGAATATAAGTTTAGTGAGATCCGTGATAGCCGCCTGCAGCTGATCGGGTGTTATCTTGTAGCCCTGTTCAATGCCAGCATAGACAATCACCGGTATACCTTCAGCCAGCAGAGTCATGTCCGGGTAGGAAACCCAGTAGGGGGCAGGGATAATGACTTCATCGCCGGGGTTGATCAGCGCCTGCAGCAGGTTGAAGCTGGTTTGCTTGCCGCCGACCGAGACCAGGATCTGGTTCATCTCATAATACAGCTTATTATCACGTTTGAACTTGTCTATGATGGCCTTTTTCAGGCTCGGCGTGCCATCGACCGCTGTATACTTTGTAAAGCCGTCACGAATCGCCTGTATTGCCGCTTCTTTAATGTGATCAGGCGTGTCAAAGTCGGGTTCGCCGGCTCCCAGGCCAATAATGTCCTGTCCCTGTTCTCTCAGTTCCCTGGCACGTGCAGTAATGGCGAGGGTCTGTGAAGGTTTGATGTTCTGAACGCGGTTTGAGAGGCTGATGCTCAAGATTTATGCTCCTGCTTTTCTGGTCACTGTTATAATGGCTGTCTGAGATTTAGCTGAATAATACGACAATTGCTTGCAAGCATCTAGAACAGAAACATGAAGACAGTGTTCCATGGGTAGTTTTAACTTACATACTGAGTTTGCGCCGGCAGGAGATCAGGTTGCGGCCATCGATGCACTGGTAGAAGGGCTTGAAAATGGCGAGGCCTGGCAGACCTTGCTGGGTGTGACCGGTTCTGGCAAGACGTTCACGATCGCGAACATTATCCAGCGTACCGGTAGGCCTGCCATTGTCATGGCACACAATAAGACACTTGCTGCGCAGCTGTATTCTGAGTTTCGTGATTTTTTTCCGGAGAACTCGGTGGAGTATTTCGTCTCCTACTACGATTACTACCAGCCTGAAGCCTATGTCCCTTCATCGGATACCTTCATCGAAAAGGATGCGGCCATCAATGATCAGATAGAGCAGATGCGTCTGTCCGCTACCAAGGCCCTGCTGGAGCAGGACGATGTCATCATCGTTGCCACCGTTTCTGCCATCTATGGCCTGGGTGATCCAGCGGCCTATCACGATATGATCCTGCACCTGAAGCAGGGTGATGTGATGGACCAGCGTGCGATTCTGAAGCGGCTGGCCGAGATGCAGTACAGCCGCAACGATCAGGTGCTGGAGCGCGGCAACTTCCGCGTCAGAGGCGATGTCATTGACATCTTTCCGGCTGAAGAGGAGCACAGGGCGACACGTATTGAACTGTTTGGCGACGAGATAGAACGACTGAGTGAATTCGACCCGCTGACCGGCGAAACACTGGCAGAAAAGGTACGTACCACCGTTTACCCAAAGTCGCACTATGTTACACCGCGCGAGCGCGTACTGGACGCAGTGGAAATGATCAAGGACGAGCTGCAGCAGAGACTGGCTGAATTGCGATCGCAGAATAAGCTGCTGGAGGCGCAAAGGCTGGAACAGCGTGCCCTGTTTGATATCGAAATGATGCAGGAACTGGGTTATACCAACGGCATCGAAAATTATTCGCGCTATCTGTCCGGACGTGCGCCGGGCCAGCCACCGCCGACACTAATTGATTATTTACCGGCCAATGCATTGATGTTTATCGATGAATCACACGCCACTATCCCGCAGATAGGCGGTATGTACCGCGGAGACCGTTCACGCAAGCAGACGCTGGTCGAATATGGCTTCCGCTTACCATCGGCGCTGGATAATCGTCCTCTTCGTTTCGATGAATTCGAGGCATTGATGCCGCAGACGGTTTTCGTCTCGGCCACCCCGGCCCAGTATGAAGCTGACCATAGCCAGGTCGTCGTGGAACAGATTGTACGGCCGACAGGGCTGCTGGATCCGGTGGTAGAGGTGCGTCCGGTTGCCTCGCAGGTGGATGATGTGCTGTCCGAGATCAACAGGCTTGCTGCTGTAGGTGAGCGTATACTTGTTACCACACTGACTAAACGCATGGCAGAAGACCTGACGGATTATTTACTGGAGCACGGCGTACGTGTCCGTTACCTGCATTCTGATATTGACACGGTTGAGCGGGTGGAAATTATTCATGATTTACGGGCAGGTGAATTTGATTGTCTGGTCGGCATAAATCTGTTGCGGGAAGGGCTGGATATACCGGAAGTCTCCATGGTTGCCATCCTCGATGCCGATAAAGAAGGTTTCCTGCGCTCGGCACGTTCACTGATTCAAACTATTGGACGTGCGGCCCGTCATATCAATGGCAAGGCAATTCTTTATGCGGACAGGGAAACGGATTCAATGAAAGTCGCCATCTCGGAGAGTAAACGTCGTCGCGAGAGACAGCTGCAGCATAATCTCGAACTGGGTATCTCGCCACAAAGCGTTAAGAAGAAGGTCAAGGATATGATCGAAGGCATCGGCAGTAAACGCAGCCGCGGGCCATATACAAACAGGTCGCCAAAGGCGCGTCGTGCTGCAGAGGAAATGGCCGTCTATAAAAGACTCTCACCCCGGGAACTGGCAAAAAAGATCAGTCAGATGGAGAAAGAGATGCTGGATTACGCTCAAAACCTGGAATTTGAAAAGGCCGTCGTCCTGCGTGACAGTATTGCAGTACTGAAGGCTGAGTTGCTGGAACTACCCGCCTGATTCGCTGTCTCAGAGGCATCCACTAGCTTGACTCGATGTTTTTCTAATAAAAGACTAAAATCACGCTTCACCCGCTAATTTATTTTACTTATTCCCACCTTTAACGCACCTAAACAGCCGCATGCTCGAAGTTAATAACCTGGAATGTATCCGCGGTGACCGCAGCCTGTTCTCCGGTCTGGAATTTAGCCTGGAAAGCGGCGAGCTTCTTCATCTGCACGGTCACAATGGCAGCGGCAAAACAACCCTGCTGCGTACCCTGTGCGGTTTGATTGCACCAACTCAGGGTTCGGTTAACTGGAAGGGAACCAATATTCGCCGGCAGCGAGATGACTATGCGGCGGATATGCTGTTCCTTGGTCATTTAAACGGAATTAAAGCTGATCTGACCGCGCTTGAGAATCTACGCATACTCTGTCAGCTCGATGGACTGGATGTCAGTGATAAGGATATATGGCAGGCACTGGAGGAGATGGGGCTTTACGGGCACGAAGAGCTGCCTGTGCGTGTCCTGTCGCAGGGCCAGAAGAGACGGGTGACACTGGCCCGGTTGTTGCTCAGTAAATCATCACCCTTATGGCTGCTGGATGAGCCCTTTACCTCACTGGATAAGGCGGCTGTCGATTTTCTGCAAACGGTGATTGCCGGGCACGTTAAACAGGGCGGGTTGGTTATACTGACGACTCACCAGGATGTATCCCTGACCACGGGTGAAGTCAAACAATTGCGCCTCGGCTGGAAGAAAGACGGCGATGTTTAAGGCATTTTATACCGTTGTTATGCGTGATCTGCTGCTGGCGATGCGCAATCGCTCGGATATTCTAACGACGTTGTTTTTCTTTATTATCGCGATAAGTTTGTTCCCGCTGGGCATTGGGCCGGAACTGGATACCTTGCGCGAAATTGCCCCCGGCGTGTTCTGGGTTGCTGCGCTACTGGCGTCAATGCTGGCCCTGGAACGTTTGTTTTCCATTGATTTTGCCGATGGCACATTGGAGCAATTATTGCTGACCCCACAGCCGGCAACACTCCTGGTGCTGGCCAAAGTACTGGCCCATTGGCTGATAACCGGTGTGCCATTGGTATTACTGTCACCACTGCTTGGGCTACAATACGACCTCTCAACGGAGGCGATACAGGCATTGATGCTGACATTATTGCTCGGGACGCCTTCATTGAGCCTGATCGGGGCCATCGGTGCCGCCTTAACGCTTGGTTTGCGTGGGGGTGGCGTGCTGGTTTCCTTGCTGGTGCTGCCGTTGTATATTCCAGTCCTCATTTTCGGTGCCGGCGCCGTGGAAGCAACGGTTTCAGGGCTTGGCGGGGCAGGGCATGTTTCCATGCTAGGGGCAATATTATTGTTGTCACTGGTGATGGCGCCACTGGCAACAGTTGCCGCCCTTCGGGTGTCCGCAGAATAGAAAACCTGATTACTAAATGTAGAAAACTATTTATAAATGAGCTTAAAAACATTCAACTGGTTTAAATTTTCTTCACCAGCTACCTTTTATCCGCTGGCAGGAAAACTGGTGCCCTGGTTTTCAGCGATTGCAGTGATTCTTATCGTGATCGGTCTGTACATGGGTTTCTTCGTTGCACCAACGGATTACAAGCAGGGCGAGGGCTATCGGATAATTTTTGTTCATGTACCGGCATCCTGGATGTCGATGTTCATATATCTGGTGATGGCATTCTGGGCCATTTTGGGACTTGTTTTTAATACCCGCGTTTCAGGTATGATGGTACAGGCACTGGCACCTACCGGTGCTATGTTTACCTTTCTTGCGCTATGGACCGGTGCTTTGTGGGGCAAGCCCATGTGGGGAACATGGTGGGTCTGGGATGCACGGCTAACCTCGGAACTGATCCTGTTCTTCCTTTATATCGGCTATATCGCACTCCATTCATCGATTGATGATAACCGGCGAGCAGATCGGGCCACTGCTATCCTTGTTCTGGTTGGGACTGTTAATATTCCCATAATCTATTATTCGGTAAAATGGTGGAATACCCTGCATCAGGGTGCTTCAGTGAGCGTGAAGTCCGGTTCCAGCATGGCGTCTACCATGCTGATCGCAATGTTGATCATGGCGCTGGGTTTCTGGGCATATAGCATAGCCGTGTCGCTGGCCAGGGTGCGCTCAATTATCCTCGAACGCGAGCGCGATACCCATTGGGTCAGTGAATTAGCCGAGGTAAAACGATGAAAGAATTTTTTAACATGGGTGGTTATGCCCTGTATGTATGGGGTTCATTTGGTATGACGGCATTGCTGATGCTGGCAGAACCACTTCTTGTTCGTGGCCGCCGTAAAGCCACACTGCGACGTGTGTCAACACTTGTTCGCAGCAAGACAGTACAGCCGTCAACAAAATCATCAACAAATACTCCGGGCGAATTCAAATGAAAGCCAGACAAAAAAGATTAATATTTATACTTGTAGGTTTAGTGATTCTTGGGCTGGCCGCCTGGCTGGTTTTTAATGCTCTGGGAAGCAATATGTCTTATTTCTATTCCCCGACTGAGGTGATAGAGAAAAAAGCACCCGAAGATCATTTGTTCCGGTTGGGAGGCATGGTAGTCAACGGCAGCGTACAGCGCGGTCAGGAGCTTACAGTGCGTTTTGCCGTCACCGATACCGCGAACGTTGTCAATGTCGAGTACACAGGAATTCTGCCCGATCTGTTTGAGGAAGGGCAGGGTGTCATCGCACAGGGGAAACTCAATGCCAAGGGTATTTTTGTTGCCACTGAGGTACTTGCCAAGCATGATGAGAATTATATGCCGCCTGAAGTCGCCGATGCACTGGAGAAGGCCGAAAAAATGAAGTCAGGCTCGCCGGCAGAAGGAGTTGCAAAATGATCCCTGAAATTGGACAGTTTGCCCTTATCCTGGGCCTGATGTTTGCACTGCTACAGACGATTTTTCCACTCGCCGGTGCGCACTTTGGTATCGCCAACTGGGTGGCTGTGGCCAAACCGGCCGCCCGCGTACAGCTATTATTTATCGCCATTTCTTTTGCCTGCCTGACCTGGAGTTTTCTGACGCATGACTTCTCGGTCAAATATGTTGTAATGAATTCCAATACAGCATTGCCGACCATGTATCTGTTTTCAGCCGTATGGGGTGCCCATGAAGGTTCATTATTACTCTGGGCGCTGGTGCTTTCTATCTGGACCGCCTGTGTCAGTGTGTTCAGTCGCAATATTCCGCCCGTTATGCTGGCCCGGGTGCTGGGGGTATTGGGCTTTGTCAGTGTCGGTTTTATTCTTTTCATTTTGATGACCTCAAATCCTTTTGAAAGGCTGGTGCCGGCTGCCATGGACGGACGTGATCTGAACCCGCTGCTGCAGGATTTTGGGCTGATTATTCATCCTCCTATGTTATACATGGGCTATGTCGGCTTTGCCGTGCCGTTTGCCTTTGCCATTGCAGCGATGCTGGGCGGCAAGCTTGATGCGGCGTGGGCCAGATGGTCACGACCCTGGACACACGCAGCCTGGATTTTTCTTACCCTGGGCATCGCTCTTGGCTCATGGTGGGCCTACTACGAACTGGGTTGGGGAGGCTGGTGGTTCTGGGATCCTGTGGAGAACGCCTCCTTCATGCCATGGCTGGTAGGTACGGCACTGATACACTCACTGGCGGTGACGGAAAAACGCGGGGCCTTTAAGGCCTGGACCGTGTTGCTGGCAATCTTTACCTTTTCACTAAGTTTACTCGGCACCTTTCTAGTTCGATCCGGTGTCCTGACCTCGGTGCATGCCTTTGCCTCTGATCCGACGCGTGGTGTGTATATCCTTATTTTTCTTGCAGTTGTAGTCGGTGGGTCCTTGCTGATCTATTCCTGGCGTGCATCGCAAATTAGAAGCCATGTCCATTTTGAACTGTTGTCGCGCGAGACGGGATTGTTGTTGAACAATGTATTCCTGGTGGTAACAGCCGCCAGCATACTGCTGGGAACTCTTTATCCACTCATTGTAGATGCATTGGGTATAGGCAAGATCTCCGTCGGTCCGCCTTATTTCAACAGCGTCTTTATTCCACTGATGGCACCACTGGCTGTGCTGATTGGTATTGGGCCGCTACTGCGCTGGAAACGTGATTCAATCAGCCGAATCTGGCCTAAAGTCTGGTTGATTGCAGTCATCAGTCTCATTTTTGGTCTGCTGTTTCCAGTGCTGGCAATGGAGTACTTTAATTTCGGTGCTGCTTTTGGCATGGTGCTGGCTTTCTGGGTACTTGGCATCACGCTCAAATCATTTTTTGTTCAAACAAGGGGGCGCAGTGTTGCCAGTATTTCGCGCTCATTCCTGGGCATGACGCTGGGTCATATCGGCATTGCGGTATTTATTGTCGGCATCACCCTGACCTCTATCTATAGCACTGAAAAAGACCTGCAGGTAAATCCGGGCGAAAGCTACGAACTGGCAGGATTTACTTTCACCTTCGACGGGGTAACAGAAATTGCAGGAGAAAATTACCGTGCGTCAAATGGCAAGCTGAGGGTCTCGAAAGATGGCAGGCATATTGCGACGATGGAACCGGAAAAGCGTGAATATCTGGTACAGAAAATGCCGATGACTGAGGCAGCGATTGATGCGGGACTGTTTCGTGATCTGTTTGTCGCTCTGGGCGAACCACTGGGTGAAAAAGGAGCGTGGAGCGTACGCATCTACCATAAGCCATTCATACGCTGGATCTGGTTAGGTGCATTGATCATGGCTCTGGGTGGGTTGCTGTCAGCCACTGATCCACGTTACAGAAAACTGGCAGGTGCTAAACAAAAGCAGGCAGCAGCCGCCACCGCAGAAGCGGCAGCATGAAACGTTATTTAATACCGCTGGCAGTATTTATTGTTCTGGTCATTCTGCTTGCTGCCGGGCTGAAGAATGATCCGAAATATATTCCATCACCATTTATCGGCAAGCCGGCCCCGGCATTTGATCTACCTGTGTTGCATCAGCCGGACAAGCGTATCAGGCACTCTGATATGAAGGGCCAGGTCTGGCTATTGAATGTCTGGGCATCCTGGTGTGTGTCATGTCGGGCCGAGCACGAAGTGGTGAAGCGTTTTGTTGCAATGAATATTGCTCCCGTGTATGGCCTGAATTACAAAGACAGACCTCAAGATGCTCAAGCCTGGCTAAAGCAGCTTGGCGATCCCTACACAGCCAGTATGATGGATATAAAAGGTGATGTTGGTATCGACTGGGGTGTCTACGGTGTGCCGGAGACCTTTGTCATAGATAAGCAGGGGATAGTGCGTTACAAACAGGTTGGACCACTTACGGATGCTGTAATTGACGAAAAAATTCTCCCGTTGCTGCGGGAATTAAATGCGGAGGCAGGCTAAGATGTGGATGAAAAAAATATTTTTTCCCATAGTAGTACTGATGATCTTTGCTGCTATGCCATCACTGGCCGCCATTGATGCCTATCAGTTTGATGATCCTGAAAGAGAAGCACTGTACAAAAAGCTGGTTAAGGAATTGCGCTGTACGGTTTGCCAGAACCAGGACATCGGTGATTCCAATGCTGAGCTGGCCCAGGATCTGCGCCGTAAAACTTATGAAATGATATCCAGCGGAAAAGATGAAGAGTTCGTGCTGGACTATATGTCTCAGCGTTATGGCGATTTTGTACTCTATCGCCCTCGTCTACAAAGCAGTACGATCCTGCTTTGGGTCGGGCCATTTATCATATTGATTATTGCAGTGTTTTTTCTGCTCAAGTTTATCCGTCGATCTGAAGATGAAGTACCCTTAACCGACGCGGATCGGGAACAGGCAGAACAGTTACTGGAGCGAGACGAATAATGTCATTCTGGATTATTACATTACTGATGGTAGCAGCAGGTCTGATTCTAGTACTGCCTGCCCTACGTGGGAAAAAGGTCATTTCACCTGACGGCAATCGTGAGCAGAATATCGGCATTGCTCAAGAACGCATGCGTGAACTGAAGAGCGAGCTAGAGGCGGGTACATTGTCTCAGGAGACTTATCAGCAGACATTGGAAGAACTTGAAAAAGGCCTGCTGATTGACGTAGCAGATGTTGAAGGTGAGGTAAAAGATTCACCGGTTGCAGCGGGTAAGACGGTGTTGATTGCACTAGTTATTATCATCCCACTGGTGAGCTACGGCCTCTATGACCTTCTGGGTTCACCACAATATCTCGACGTGGCAGGCCCTGGTAATCACACGGCAATGTCTTCAAGTGCTTCAGATCCTCCAGCAGCTAAGAAATTGCCCTCAATGGAGGAAATGATCACTGGCCTGCAAAAAAAGACGGCTGATAACCCGGATGATCCGGATGCGTGGTATTTGTTGGGACGCCTGTATGCGGCGACAGAACAGTTTCCTGAATCGGTCAAAGCCTATGAGAAGCTGGTAGAGGTATCGAAGCGCCAGCCCACTGCCCTGGTAGTGCTGGCTGATTCTCTAGCGATGACACAGGATGGAAAATTATCCGGGCGGCCGCTGAGCCTGGTGATGGAGGCATTAGAAAAAGAGCCAAACCATACCACAGCCCTGTGGATGGCTGGACAGGCGGCTGCCAATCAGAAGCAGTATACAGAGGCGATAGATTACTGGCAGCGAGCTGCACTGGGCTTAACAGAAAATAAAGAGATGTTGGGTGATTTGCGCTCAATGATTGACGAAGCAACAGTCCTGGCTAAACAGGCCGGCATGGAAGTGGCAGAAATTAGCCTGCCGGAATCACCCGCCGACGTTTCAATATCCATCGAAGTCACTATCGACCCGGGCTTGCTGCAGCAGATCCAGGAAAATGATGTTCTGTTCATTTTCGCCAGGGCTGTATCCGGACCACCTATGCCACTGGCAGCCATCAAGCGGCAGGCACGGGAGTTGCCTGTTATTCTGGTGCTGGATGATTCATCACTGTTGCGTCCCGGCTCCAGTTTGTCTCAGTTTGAACAGCTAAAACTGGGTGCAAGGGTTTCACATAGCGGCCAGCCTGTGGCACAAAGTGGTGACCTGCAGAGTGAGGTTCAGGTAGTTAAAACTGGCTCAAAGGAAATAGTCCTTTTGCATATAGACAAACGGGTACCCTAGAACCTCCTCTATGCTGGAAAGAGTGAATAGAGTTTTTTTTCATTAAGCACCTGTATTGCTGCCTGTCCGATAAATTTTGATTTAGATCATATCTGGACCGTCCGTTATAAGGCAGAATTGATCAATAAACCAAAAACTAAACACTAAACACTAAACACTAAACACACAAGAGGTAGCTATGTTAGGTGAAAAACACGATCTGCATCATGAATTCCCGGAACATGAGGAACGTATTCATGAATTGAAGATGGGCAATGCGCATTTTGCCCGGCTATTTGGTGATTATCATGAAGTAGAACACGAAGTCAGGCGTATTGAAGAAGGAGTGGAAAATACTTCTGATGCCTATCTCGAAGACCTTAAAAAGAAACGCCTGCATCTCAAAGACACGCTTTACAGCATGATTACTGCATAACAGGCAGTATCAGGTAGTGTAGTAAGCAGTATCTAATTCAATAAATAGCTGGGCTGAATGTCTTAAGCCCAGTACAAAAATTTGGCAATACACTTTTCTATTGCCAATCCAGCCGTCGCACTCGCTTGCCAGCAATAACAGCAAAAGGTTAAAGTATGCCGATAAATATGTTTATTAACCCTATGTAATTACTTGTACTTTACTGTAAGCAAGAACGAGCTTTATCAATGAGTGACGACAATAAACTTTACCGGCTGGTGTTTACAGGCAATGTGCTGCCGGGAAATACTAAAGAGAAAGTGGTCTCCCGTTTGCAGCAGATGCTGCACCTGAATAAAGAGAAAGCTTCACGTCTTGTTGCAGGAAAGCACAAACAGATCAACAAGAAGTTGACTCTGGACAGGGCCGAGAAACTAAGGATACTCATTCTAAAACAGGGTGCTGAATGTGTATTGCTGCCAATAGAAGAGTCGTTTGTATCTACGCAGCAGCTACCCATGTTTATCCGCGACGGGGATAGCCGAACTCAGCAGACCTACGGAAGCCATGATAAAGGGGAGGAAAGCTTACCGCCAACAACGGGGCAAGCTGGTCTGCAGGAGCCTATTAGTCGAATTAGAAAACGTTCGCTACCGCTGAGTAAAAGTACAAAATTAAAATATTTTATCTATGTTATTTTTCTTATGATTGTTGAAGCTATTGTTATCTGGAACATTAAACCTGCCACACTAGCAGGTGATTGTTCTAATTATCCGGAAAATATATCATCTGTTGCGGGTAGCACTTCTACAGTGGCACAACAGCAGGGTAATGTGAATCAGTTGTCGGCTGCAGCGGATGAAACGACGGAGAAACTGAGAAATATTTCTGTGCGGGCAAGTCTATGGTTTGCTGACCAGGGTAGTGAAACCAGTCCTGCTGATGTAAGCTGGACAGGGATACAGGGAGATATCGGAATCAGCGCGCGTGAAATGAACGATAGCTGGGGCAATGCAATCAGGTATTTTGGCAAAGAGGACCGCTTTGAGTTGCGCTCTTCTGGCCCGGACAATACATTTTATACAGAAGATGATATTTTCAGGGAAATAACTATCTAAAGTAACTTTAAGGAAGCACTGATTTAAAATTTTAGACTTGTGTCATTACGAACGAAATGCGGCACTCTCATATCACACGTCAAGCACTAAGAGATTGCTTCGTCATGACATTCCTCGTAATGAGGGATAAATCATGGTTTCCCTAACTGGGCCTGTTACGTTCAGGCGATATTAATAAGGGATTTACAAGGGACTTTTCATGACTAGATCCACACTCGATGATGATCAAGAATATCGCCTTGTTTTTCCCGGAAATGTCTTGCCGGGTACAGACTATGATGAAGTGGTTTCTGACCTGGCGCTACTTCTGAAAACAGCACCTGACAGCGCAATTAAGCTGGTTTCCGGAAAAAGAAGGTACGTAAAACGCACTTTTATTTACGAGAAAGCAGACCAGTTACGGGTAAAAATTCTTCAAATAGGAGTGGAATGTGAAATTGAGCCTGTTGATGAGAGTGCGGGCACGCCTAAAACTAAAAAAAAGAAACACAAGAAGCCCTTTCCAAAGCCTGAAAATCTTGCAATGCAACCCGTAGCAGCAAGCGAAGAAGTAGATCAGGAAAAATCATACAGCGAAACGATGGCCGAGTTTCAAAAGCATGCCAGTGTCAGCAGGATGCAAGATACAGAGAAAGAAGGGCTGGACGAGGCGGTTTCATCTTTTAATTCTGTGCAGGACCAGGACCAGGACCAGGACCAGGCTGGTAGCCAGGGTAAAAAACTGGATGAGAAAAGTTCACCTCTTCACGGTGAAAGGCGCCGACTAGCTCAGTTTGTAGGTGAAAATGTTGATATTTACCTGAAAAAGTTCGAAAAATTTCAACAGGGCGGAGCCCCGCATTTTGTTTTCACATGGCATTGGCCAGCATTTTTTGTACCTTTTTTCTGGGCTATCTATAGAAAGCTCTGGGTTTGGGCAATAGTCATATTCATCAGCACAGTATTCTGGCCCCTGACAAATATACTCTGGGCAACGGTTGCTAATTATATATACTACCGGCATAGCATGAAGAAAATTAAAATCATCCAAAAGCGCTACCTCTCCGCCGAGGTTGAAGAAAAACTTGAAGAATCAGGCGGTACCAGCATGCTGGCATTATCTGCGGCATTACTTGTAATTTTGCTGCTGATGAATGGCGTCTACTGGACGAGTAAATTGTCTCCGGTGTTTTCAACATTAAACGAAAACCTGGAAAAAATAGAACAGACAAAATCCCAACAACAAAAGTAGCGACGATAATTCGAACATCTAGGGATATATTGGCTACCTGAAGGAGAAATTTATGTATGCTTTTTCAACCACTACCAGTAAGTCTTATGACGAGGCGGTAGCAGCTGTTACTGATGCTCTGCAGGAACAGGGCTTTGGCGTACTGACTGAAATTGATGTCAGTGCAGTTTTAAAAAAGAAACTCGACATCGATAAACGTCCGTACATAATTCTCGGTGCCTGTAACCCGGTTCTGGCTAATCAGGCAATGGATGCAGAACCCGATATTGGACTTTTATTACCCTGTAACGTTGTTGTCAGAGAGGAAGAAGATGCCAGCGTTACTGTTGCCTTTATGGACCCCACAGCGGTTCTTGCACTGGTCGATAATCCCGCTGTTCCTGCGCTGGCAGCCGAGGTGCGTAACCGTTTACAGAAAGTCTCTGATGCAATTAAATCCTGATAGCTTACCCGTCAATATTTAAGGAACCTCTGATCAATTCATGAACTTGTATCTTACGCCTAAAACATCAAGTTTTTTTGTTGTAAACCGTCGCATTAGCCAGCTATTACGTCCAATTTACGCCTCAAACCTGAATACTTTAGATCGCTATCTCCTTCGTCCAGACACATCAAAGGCTACATAATTTCTATCAACTATCTGCAGGCATAATTTACCTATGATACAGAAAGTATTTTTATTACTCATGTACGGATGTTTGCTAATTCCGGGCCTGTCCTTTGCTACTGAAAGATGGTATTCAGACGAGCAGGCAGCCCGCAGAGCAGGATTATATGCAAGCCACTGTGCTGAATGTCACAAGGTAAATGCAGAGGGTACCGAGAACTGGCGTCAAAAAGACAGTAATGGCAAATACCCGCCTCCACCGCTTAATGGCACTGCACACGCCTGGCACCATTCGAAAGAAGTTTTGGCTAAAACGATTCAGGATGGAGGTATTAAGTCCGGTGGTGTAATGCCAGCATTTAAAGACAAGCTTGATGCTGTGCAGACGCTGGATGTCATCGCCTTTTTCCAGTCTAAATGGGGCGATAAAGTTTATTCTGCATGGCTGCAGCGAAACCCGCTTCCACCTCAGCAGGAAGCAGCACCTGCCAAAGGTGGCAACGTCAGCAATACAGCAGTAGATCCGCGTATTGCCGGACTGCAAAAGATTTTGCCGGGCAGAGCTATTGGTAAACCAGAAAAAACACCCCTAAGTGGAATTTACCAGGTTAAGGTGGGCGGTAAATATGCCTATGTTACTGAAGACGGTGGCTATGCACTGGTGGGTAATCTGCTAGATCTAACGAACGGTATTAACCTTACCCGGCAGTCGATGGCCAGAGATAATACTCCCCTTCTGAAAGCCTTTCCTGAAAAAGATGTCATTGTTTTTAGTGCAGAAGGAAAAGAACAAACTGCCATTAGTGTTTTTACTGATACCAGCTGCCCTTTTTGCAAAAAATTTCATCGACAGGTTCCGCAATTACAGAAAGCCGGTGTGAGTGTGCGTTACATACCCTTTCCCAGAGGAATGGATAAAGGGCCCGGGTATAAAAACATGCTCTCGGTCTGGTGTTCGAAGGATCGAAATGAAGCAATGGATGTAGCAATGGGTGTCGGCAAGGGTACGCTGAAAGCTGAGGACTGTGGAGCAGACAAGGTTCTTCGTGCAGGCTTCGATCTGGGTAGACAGGTCGGCGTGCAGGGCACACCAACAAGTTATTTGACTGATGGATCTTTAATGCGCGGATACGTTCCGGCAGATAAACTTCTCAACACCCTGAAACAGAAAAAAATCATTCACTAATCGTCGAAAGTCGAAGATGAATCTTCTTCAAGCTATCAGAGACAGAAAATACCTTGTTAAGGAACCTTAAACGCTGGTATCGCTCTGCGGTATTGCGCGACACGCGTATCCCATTTCAGCTCTGGCAGCAGAGCACTGTCAATCTTTCCCTGTTTAGTCGACTTAGCACCAGGCAACTTACCCGCCTGCGCAAGTTGACCGGGCTTTTTCTGCATGAAAAGCATTTTACAGGGGCAGCCGGGCTGGAGTTGACCGAAAAAATGCTAGTACAGATAGCTGCCCAGGCCTGCCTGCTGATTCTAAATAGAAATTTTAACGACTTCGATGGCTGGCATGAGGTTATTGTCTATCCTGATGCCTTTATTGTTGATTATGAACAGATTGATGAAGCAGGTGTGGTGCATAACACAGAACGAACGCTGGGCGGTGAGGCATGGGGAAGAGGGCCGGTCATCCTTTCATGGGCAGATGCAGATCCCGACAGGCAGAGTACACGTCACCTCGGATCGAACGTAGTGTTGCATGAATTTGCCCACAAACTGGATATGCTCAACGGTGTCGCAAATGGAATGCCGGTGTTAAATAAAGATATGAAAAGGGAAAACTGGACCCGCATATTCAGCTGCGCCTATGATCGTCTGCTTATAGAGCTGGAGCATGGTCGTCATGTTTCTATCGACCCCTACGCAGCGCAGAGTCCGGCCGAGTTTTTTGCCGTGGTATCCGAGTACTTTTTTATGGCACCTGAATATTTATATAAACACTATCCGGGTATATACGGCGAGATGTCTTTGTATTATCGACAGGATCCATTGAAACAGATCTGAGAAAACATTAAGGAATCTCTGATAAATTAATTTATGAAAACTGGAAATGTTGTATGATATGAAAAGGGGCGGCATTGCTAAATAAATAATGAAATATCCAAAGATAACAGCCAGGCAGGTGATGTTTCGTATCGCGCTCGTTATTGCATCGGCAGAATTCTTCATTATGCTTGCCCTGGTCGCCTATCCATACCCTTATCCGCATATTATAGAAATTATAGTCGATGTATTTTTGTTGATTCTAATCTCGTCCCCTATTATTTATTACTGGATAATTAATCCTTTCAAAAAAGAGCGTGAGGAGGCGATTAGTGAACTTGCCGAAATGGCCTATAGTGACCCGCTTACTGGCTTGCCAAACCGCAGAGCGTTCCTGCAAAGTATGGAAAAAACACTTGCAGAATGTGCCAGGCACCACATCCACGCTGCTCTGATACTAATCGATCTAGATGAATTTAAAGCTATAAATGACAGCTATGGGCATGATGCTGGTGATGAGGTACTTATTGAGATTGGACAACGTTTGATAAAGGGCATGAGGAAAGAAGATGTTGTTAGCAGGATTGGTGGAGATGAATTTATTGTTCTGATAAAGCAGCTAAATGATGCGAATGACAAAGCAGAGAAGGAAGCCCTGACCTTTGCAGAAAAAATCAATATTATTCTGGCAGAACCCTTGAAGTATAAGGACAAGCTTATTCAACTTGATTCCAGCCTTGGTGTAACTCTTCTGGGTTCTGATACCTATAAAATTGAGGCGGAGATACGCAAAGCGGATGTTGCAATGTATCATGCCAAACGGATGGGGAAAGGGCATGTGGTGATGTACGACCATTCGATGCTAAGTCGACAAACAAGTCGAGACTAGATACAGGGGGCTATCCGTTATTGTCTGCCCGCCGTGGTGAAGCCAGAAGACCTGCCAGTTCAGACAGGTCAATATCCGTTGGTTGCCTGTTTTCCTGCAAGGTCATTTCATTTTTACTTCCGTAGTGAAGCAATGCCAGCGATTTTATTGTTTGATCAAGTTCCGGACTGGATTGATATTTCTTTTCCCAGTGGGCCAACCAGTCAGTCAGGCTTAGATTAACAGGTAAACCCTCCGCTTCCCCGGCCAGCCTTATGCCTGCTACGATATCCTGAGACGTGTTTGCCTGTCGTATACGCTCTATAGCCTGTCGATGCTGTCTTCTGTATCGAATCCGGCTGTGCAAGTGACGAAAAAGAACCCTTAGCAGAGTTAAAATAATTACAGCTAGCAGCAGAGCAGCTAGAAGGCGGCTGATGAGTCCAGCTGAAAAGGGGCTTTCTGCGGGGTGTACTAGCGTCTCAAGTTTCCCTGTTGCAGGATCAAAATATTGAACCTTTATACTCGGTAGATTGATAAAACCATTCACCAGGGGTTTGAAAGGAACCGTATGATTCACTCGACCATGCACACCCTTGTTGTCAGGCTGCATACTGCGATGGCTGGTGGCAGGAAAGAACTGGATGTTGTCGCTAGATTGTATCTGCCTGAGTATCGGCGGCAGCCAATAGGGGGTAAGAGATTTGCTTTCGATAGAAATATTCCAGTAGGCGAGATCATCGGTGTAAAGTAATCTTTTTGATGCCAGGCCTCCTGATGAGATCGACGAATGGATGGCCACTTTCCCAACAGGAATAGTTGGTGGCAGGTATGAGGGCAGGGGGCGGACTTTTAATTTGACCTTTGGCAGATGAAAGACCCGTCTCACAACACCGTTCAAGTGGTATTCAATTGGTGGTAATTCTATCTCTGAGATACCTGACCGTAGCGGTAGCAGCGACCATCCGGCTGTTATTGTTGATGTACCGCCATTTTCATTTTCTGTCCAAACGCGTTTTACGGGAAGAACTGTAATCTCAATTCCGTCAATAGGCATATCTCCAGGTTTAATAGTAGCAAATTCTTCCGCTGTGCTGAGTGTCAGAGAGACCAGAAGCTGTTCGCGTTGCCAGACCTCTGTTGATGAGAGCTTACTATCCAGCAGGATGTTTGTTCCCTTACTGCTGGCATCTATAATCGTGAGCTCTTTTTCGCCGCTACTGATTTTCTCGAGGGTAAAGACGGGTATAAGCAGCTTGCCTGTCTGGCGTGGATACATCTTCAGTCTTAGTATCTGCCGGGTAATTGCAGCAGACTCATTTTCTTTAGCCTGCTGTTCCTGTACTTCCTCAGTTTGCTGAATTATTTCACTGTCAAAATCCCTGGAATCTATAGCAAACTGTGCAGACAGTGCATCGAGCTGCAGAAGTGACAGATCGGCCTTCAGGTCTTCCGCAATTATCTTGAGATAGACCGGTCTGCCGTATTCAACAGTATCTTGCTTTAGCTCAATTTCCAGTGATGGATTTGCCACTGTCAGGACAGGATATAACAGCAGGATGAAGCATAGAATTTTCAGCCGATTCACCATGGCAGAATACCGGGGACAGTTTCTGGTTCTTCCAGTGGTGCAGGAAAGCCTTCTTCCATCTCAAACAGTCGCTTCCACAACAATGCCTGCTGATCTTCCAGCTCACGCATACGTAGTCGGGCAGCCGCGAGGTCCTGATGCCAGCGAGATTGATTATTGCCTGTGATAAGGCCGGATGATGAAATTCCATCTTGTGCCAGACGCACATGTGCCAGACCTCTGGCCAGCAGTTTCGATAGCTCCTGCGGGGGAATATCGGGGAGAGGGAGTTCAGTGTTTTTTCTTTCTTCTTCATTATCGAATGCCATGGACCCCTGGCTGTTGATATCCAGCCCCTGTTCTGCGCGAGCGGTACGGGGACCTGTCCCCATGCGGCCGGCCAGGCCCTGTTGCATCTGATCTTCGATAAGTTGCTGCAACGATAGACTGATGTTGAGGTTGGCTATCGATGCTTCATGAGATGGTCGATATAACAGGGAGTCTCTATAAAGTACTGCGGCCAATGCATAGTTACCGGTCATAAAGGTGGCATTTGCCAAATTATAGATAGCGCTGCCGCGTTGCTGATCGTTGTTAGCCAGCATTACGGCCTGATTAAATTGTGTGATCGCCTGTGAGTACTCAGCCAGCCGGTAATAACTATTGCCTTCACCAATCCGACCGTGGAAACCGGATAACTGGTGATAGTAATCAGCCGCCTGATTAAATTGTTCTGTGACATAACTCTGGTAAGCCATGTTTGTCAGTTCAGCTGAATGATCAGCGGCAGATGATTCGGCTGATGCGTCGTTGGTATGCAACAAACAGGCAAGTATCAGCAGGCACATCGGTACCAGTACTTTAGGGCTGCTAACAGAAAGCAGACGGTAAGGCATCAGGCAAATAAACAGCAGCATGATGGCAGGCAGCAGGAACCAGGGGTAGAGTTCCAGCCAGATCGTTTCATCGTTGCTGATTTTGTCGCCGAAAGTATCATATCCAGCAGCCATACCCTGCCGATAAAGATATTGCCAGTCACTGTCGTCATTCTGGGCAATGATAAAGCGCCCTTTTCCTGCGCTTGCAAGATCTGCAAGTAAGCTCTCGTCCATGCGTGAAATAACCGGACGACCTTCATGCTGCAGCCAGCCGCTTTCATTATCAGGGATGGCATCGCCTTCCGGGCTGCCTACGCCGAGTATATACAGGGGTATCGATGCCTCCTTCAGGTCGTTAATAGCCGCCCGGACCTGTTGCAAGGAATCATTTTTGTTGCTGGAAATATCACCGTCTGTTAGCCATAGAACGGTAGACCTGGACTCAAATGATGCCGCCTGAATCTCTTTTCTTGCCAGTGCCAGTGCGTCGCTGGCCTGGCTGCCATAAGTCGGCAGCGGAATTGAATCGATTAATTTCAGATAATACCCTACTGCGTTGAAATCGTGGGTAAATGGCAGCAGAACATGTGCACGGGAAGTGTAGAGGATGATGCCAATGCGGCTGTTGGGCGCACTTTGCAGCAATTCATTGATCTCAATCTGCACCCGCTGCAGGCGGCCTGGGTCAATGTCACGCGTTCGCATGGAGCGCGAGATATCGACCACAATCATTATGTTTATGTCCGGTATGTCTGCCGAAGCAGGCTGTTCAAGCAGCAGGCGTGGTCCAGCCATTGAGATCGCCAGCAACAGCCAGCTTGCAATGTATAATGTATTGCGCGAAAAAAACCATGACAGCGGTTTTTCACTCCCGTACCCGCGAGTCCATGCCTGCAGTTCGGGATCAGCATAGCGTGACTGCTTTCTTTTATTTGACAGTCTGCGCATTGCCAGCAGCAGAAACGGCTGCAATGCGAGCAGTAGCCACAGGGGTTCCCGCCAGTACACGCTCTCCATCCATGCAGTGGCTATCATTTAACGATACTCCGACCCAATCGAAAGAACTGGTACAGAGAAAGAATCAGCAAGCCGGTGATTAAGGGTATCGGGAACAGGGCACTGCTGAAATAGCGGGGAGGGAGCTCTTTTTTATATTTCTCGTGCAGGTCAATATCCTGAATAGCATTTTCCAGTGTTTTTTCATCTCCGGCCTGGTAGCTTTTTGCACCGGTAAGTTCAGCCATTTTTTTGAGTAATTCTATATCGGCCGGATGGTATATCAGGCCGGCAAGCTCTTTTTCAGCAGCGTCATAACCGGCCGCACCAATGGCTATGGTATACATAGCCAGACCGGATTCTTTTGCCAGTTTTGCGGCAGCTATAGGAGAAATGCTATCGGTAGAGTTACCGGCATCGGTAAATAATATCAGCACCCGGCGTCTTCCAGAATTACCACCAGAATTACCACCAGTATCACCAGCCGCCGCATCGTTAGCTTCTTTGACAGCAAGGGCAATTGCTTCGCCGAGTGCATTGAAGCGGCCCGCGATGGTAGTTTTGATGCGCGATAGCATACGTCGGGTAAGAGACGGGTCATCATTTAATGGAACAAAGGTGTAGGCCGATTCACCAAACACGATTACAGAGATTCGGTCACCTTCAAGCCGCTGTACAAAGCGATCGAGAAAACTTTTAAGAAAGCTCATGCGGTCGATGCGTACACCATCAAGAACATAATCCCTTAATAACATGCTGACCGAGGCATCGATAATAAAAGTAATATCCCGCTGAACGGGTTGATCAGGGATACGACTGCCTGTTTTTACTGGTTGAGCTAATGCCAGGATCAGGCAGAAAAGTACCAACCAGATGACAAACGTATCCAGTTTATAGTTTTTTATTAATATGGCCTGATCTATCCTCAGTCGATTAAGCAATGGCAGGCGAACGCGCAGATCAGAGCTGGGACTGATAAAGCTGACAGGCTGTGAGGCTTCACCCTGGTTGTCCGCTAGCTTTTTCCAACACAGTGCAAGCATGACTAGTGCGGGCAACAACCAGAGCCAGGCAGGTGAAAGGAACGCTAACTCTGCACTTGTCATGGCCAGTTCTTCAGCCAGAAAAAGGCATCATCAAGCATTTCCTTTATATTCGAATTGTTACTGGATGATGTCTTGCTGGCGCTTTTGGCAAAGCGGGACAAGGAAAGGTTGTTGATAAATAGCTGCCACCTATCGTGATGCTGATCCAGCTCAGCAGGCAGAGGCGTTGAGCTAGTAATACCGTTTAACCCAAGGCCGTGTGAGAGAATACGGGCTAGCCGATAAGCTGTGTCCTTTTGTATATTTATATCGTGTGCGCCTGTATCACCAGTATCCTGTTGTTCCACCCTGTTTTGTAAGCGGCGCAGGCGTCGCCTGGCCTGTGAGCGATAACCATTGAAACGACGAACTGCAAAAGTAGTTAGCGTGACAAGAAAAATGACCAGTAGCAAAAAAGATATAACGGCAGGGGTGTTACTTTCAGGTGGCGGTGCGAGCGGCTCTATATCCATCAGGCCGTGTGAGGTTTGCAATGATTGTTTCAATAAAGTTTGTTCCATCGCATTACGTCTCGACTATCTGTTCAATACGGTCATCATCAGTCATGAGTATCTGACAGGGAATGGCGAGTGATCTGAAAAGCTGCTGTTTAGACTCCAGAAAGGCCGATGCCAGCTTATGGTATTGCGAGCTGGAATCCTTGTTAGAGCTATCAATCCCAATAAGCGGGCGTGATTTCTTTTGCGATGGCACAAGCAAATTCCCGCATTCTGGCAGCTCTACTTCAACAGGGTCGATAATTTGTATTGCCTGCAGGCGATGTGTCATCGACAGTTCCAGCAGACTGGTGCGACTATTATCATCGAGATCATGAAAGTCACTAATCAATATTACGCTGCTGCCCTGGGCAAGCATCGGCGTCAATAATTTAATGACATGCGACAGTGATTCCTCGTTTACGTCACTGGCTGGAGGAGTACTCTGCGCGGAGACAGGCGGTGGGCAGTGCTTGTTAGCAGCATGAATAAAATTAAATATACCTGCTTCATCGAAAGACTCGGCAATCCAGGACAGTTTTGATTTTTGTGCTGATTCTAGCAATACCCCTGCTACCGGTGTGTTTCGTATACGGGCATCAAAGGCCACCACAGATGCTGCGCGAACGGCCTGGGTAACTTTAAGTCGGCAGCGGGTACCAAAGCGCATGTCCTGTCGTCTATCGATAACGATAAAGACCCCGGGTTTTCGTTCTTCACGAAACACCTTCATATGCGGTTCACCCGTACGTGCGGTGACACGCCAGTTCATGAAGCGCAGTTCATCGCCCGGGAAATAGGGTCGGCTTTCATCGTAATCCATACCGTAGCCGCGATAGACAGAGCGTGCGTCACCCAGCGTTCGGTGTTCTACTTCATGTCTGTATTCGACGGTTCCATTATGTTGCTCTACCCGGGCCCTCAGTTCAAGAATTTCATTTTGAGACAATAGCAGGGCACCAGGCTGCTGACGGGGTCTGTTATAACGCGGCCACCAGCTACCGGGATTCAGTTTCTTTAATCCAGCGTTCACAGAAATCATGTGATCAGGGAATGGGGATTTGTTCGAGTATATATTTGATGATGTCATCACGGGTGACATTGGCCGCACGCGCGGCATAGCCAAGAATCAATCGATGACGAATAACATCGGGTGCTATCTCAATGATGTCTTCGGGAATGACATGATCACGTCCACGTAGGTAAGCCGTCGCACTGGCAGCTCGCAGCAACGCAATCGATGCACGTGGCGAGGCGCCGGCAATCAGGAAATCTTCCCAGCCAGGATTCAGGTCACTGAGATGTCGGGTCGCCCCGACCAGTGCGACGATATACTTTTCCAGCATCTCCTCAACGTGAATCTCGGCCACTTCACGGCGGGCGGTGAGTACTGTTTCAGGATGCAAGGGTGAACTCATGGTTTTCTTATCTTCACCATAATGCTGTTCGCGATCTTTTTGTAGAATGATCAGTTCATCATCAGCAGAAGGGTAGTCAAGTACTACATGCAATAAAAATCGATCAAGCTGGGCTTCCGGCAGCGGGTAGGTGCCGGTCTGTTCCAGGGGGTTTTGTGTGGCCATGACGATAAACAGATCTGGCAGGTCCCGGGTTGTATCACCGACAGTTATCTGGTGTTCCTGCATGGCTTCAAGCAACGCAGATTGTACCTTGGGCGGAGCACGGTTGATCTCATCTGCCAGTACGATCTCATGAAATAGCGGGCCTTTGACAAAGCGGAAGCTGCTTTCTCTGGGGTCATAGATATCGGTGCCCGTTAGATCACCCGGCATCAGATCCGGGGTGAACTGAATGCGCTGGAACGAGGCATGGACGCCACTGGCCAGTGTGTTCACTGCACGGGTCTTGGCCAGGCCGGGAGGGCCTTCAAGCAGGATGTGACCACCAGTTAACAGGCCCGTCATCAACCTGTCCAGCAGTGCATCCTGGCCGACGATGACCTGTCGCATGTGGTCGTGGAGCTTGAGAAATTCTGGTTGTGTTTTCATGTGTTTGCGCTTCTTGTTCAGATTTATATTTACCCTGTAAAGGGTATATCAAAAACACACCTCAAGGTACCTCTATCTGTTCATGTATCTGTTCATGAACAAGCATCCTGAGTCCAAAATATCTGATAGATGCATTTCTAAGTCTACTGATAAAGATTTGATTGGTAGGCGTTGGTCATGGGATAGTTCTTTTATTCATTACAGATACATATAAGAAACTAAAGCGTTTTGCTGCTTTTTACAGTAGACGATAAAGGTAATATTTTACTGTAAATTATAATGATTCTTTTGACCTGCTTATTTGGTAAATCAAGTACTATATACCCTTTATTGAGTAACCATTTTGTGAATGTTCAGAGGTTTAATAAAAATGAAAAAGCTCCTTAGTCCAGCGGGAATTCTCCTTATAGTCGTCATCGTAATCGGTTTTGTTGCCCTGGGTAGCTATAATCGCCTTGTAGGTCTGGAAGAGGGTGTTGATGCGGCCTGGAGTCAGGTAGAAAATGTCTATCAACGCCGTGCAGACCTGATTCCCAACCTGGTGAAGACGGTTGAAGGCGCGCGTGACTTCGAGCAGGAAACTCTGCAGAACGTCGTCGAGGCGCGGGCTAAAGTGGGTCAGGTAAAAATCGATGGCGCACCCACGCCTGACCAGATGGCCGCCTTCCAGGCCAGTCAGGCTGAACTGACCAGTGCTCTGTCCCGCCTGCTAGTCGTAGTTGAACGCTATCCGGACCTGAAAGCGACAGAAGCCTTCAGGGATCTGCAGCGGCAGCTTGAAGGGACAGAAAATCGCATTACTGTCGAGCGGCGGCGTTTCAACAAAGCGTCGAGAGAATATAATACCTCTCGCAGAAGTTTTCCGACCATTCTCGTGGCCAATTTTCTCGGTTTCACTGACAAGGCATATTTTAAATCTGAAGCAGGGTCTGACAAACCGCCTGCCGTTGATTTCTCAAAATAGCGCAGGACAACAAGCCCTGTGAGCATCCGCGAGATGTTGAGTGAAGTCGATCTGGACAAAGTCCGGCAGGCGATTGTCCGGGCCGAGTCCAGCAACGCCGGCGAGATCGTCCCCTATCTGGTAGGGCGTGTTGATGACCACGACGAAGCACGCTGGCGCGGGGCAACACTTTGTGCCTTGATGGGTGCCCTGGTGGCGGGTGTTGTCCATACCTATTCAGGACACTGGTTGAGTTTCAGTCTGATATGGATCACGCTGCCAACCATTATTGGTGCCGGGCTCGGCTATATGCTGGCCGGACTACCTGTAATCGGTCGGGCCCTGTTGACCGGCGATGACATTGACAGGCGGGTGAAATGGCGGGCTGAAGCCGCTTTCCTCGAAGAAGAGGTGTTCAGAACACGTGATCGCACCGGGATTCTTATCTTCCTTGCCATCTACGAACATCGTGCGCTCATTCTTGCCGATGAAGGCATCAACCGCGCCGTCCCGGATGGTCTGTGGCAAAGCCTGGTCGATGATCTGGTCCAGGGTATTCGTGAAGGGCGGTCAGTGGATGCACTGTGTGACACCATTGAACGCTGCGGCAAGGTACTGCAGGAGTATAATGTCGAGAAACGGGCCGATGACAAGGATGAACTGATCAACGGCCTGCGGATCAGAGAGAGCTGACATGTCGCTGGTCAGCATGCGTCCTGTATTCATCCTGCTTGCCGGTCTTGCGCTGTACTCAGTTGCAGCCGCGCTGGATGTGCCTAACCTTGCAGGGCGTGTCAATGACCAGGCCGATTTGCTCAGTGAGAATGTCCATGACCGCATCACCACCACCCTGCAACAGCTCGAAACGTCTAATGGCGCCCAACTGGCAGTATTAACTATTACAGGCCTGCAAGGTGAATCGCTGGAAGATTACTCTATTCGTGTAGCAGAAACCTGGAAACTGGGTCGCAAGGATATTGATGATGGCGTGCTGCTGCTGGTGGCCCGGGATGACCGCAAGATCCGTATCGAAGTGGGCTATGGCCTCGAAGGGGTGCTCACGGACCTCGATAGCCGTCGAATTATCGACAACCTGATGGTGCCTGCTTTCCGCAACGGCGATTACGAGGGTGGAATTGAAGCTGCAGTGAATGCTATCAGCGGTGCGATCCAGGGTGATGCAGGGGCCATTCCAGTTAAGTCAAATACAGCAGACCTGGCAAATGGAGCAGGTGGTGCTCTCGCCTTTTTTGCGCTCTTCATGATCCCGTTTGCACAGTTTGCGGTGGCCCTGAAAGGTCGCCAGGGCTGGACGCTGTATCTGTTCCTGGCGCCATTTTTTTATTTTGTACCCTTGATGCTGGGGCAGACTGCCGCCCTGATTACTCTGGCTGCCTGGTTGATAATTGTACCGGTACTGCGAGTCATCTGGCCTGAGAAATGGCGCATATCACCCGGAACAGGGCGAGGTAGTGGTGGTGGCTTTGGAGGCGGTGGAGGGTTTTCAGGTGGCGGTGGGTTTTCTGGCGGTGGCGGCGGCTTTGGTGGCGGCGGGGCGTCCGGTGGCTGGTAATGAACCATTAGACATAGTAGTCATTTAGAAACTATCATTGCATAGCGCAAATTGCTCCTGGCCTCCTTAACAACAACATCAATCTCCATGACGCCTCTTTTTTTAGTAAAAAGCCCCAAATAGCAGCGACTACCCATGCCAGTCCTTTAACAAGGAAAAAGGCAAATCCTGTTGTACCTGCCCACCGTAACCATCTATTGGAAAGTCCAGCGTTTTGTGGTTTCTGAAGTGATGTTGATTGCATCGTATTGACCTGTCATCGATAAGTTAAGGAAGGACTACAAATGTTGGCGTATAAGCCTGTCGAGATTTATTTTTCACATTTCCTCTAAGAACTTCAGCACCAAATGCTAATACCTGCAGCCAGTATATATTTTCATCATCCTGATATTTATTGCCTGCTGGCTTGGTTTTTTTCGTCATTGCTGCTCTCCTGTTAGAAAAAAACGAGGTGTCTTATCGACACCTCGTAAGTTGCTGCCTCAATCTAAATACCAAGTCCTGTCGCAACACCTGCACCATAATCGGCATCTGCCCTGGTGAAGTGTACGATCTGACGTTGCTGTATTTCACGCGGCACATTCTGCATGGCAGCAACAATATTGTTGATTAAACGTGTCCTCGCGGCATCATCCATCAAACGGAACAGGTCACCTGCCTGCGTGTAGTAGTCCGTTTCCAGACGATGATCATAGCGATCCGCATCACCGTTGATGCGTAATGGAGGTTCCCGGTAACTGGCATCATCAACTGCACCGTCAAAGCTGTTGGGTTGATACACCGGTGCCGCGCCACCATTGCCATCAAAACGTGACTGACCATCACGATGATATGTATGTACCGGGCAACGCGGTTTGTTGACATCAAGCGCTGCGTGGTTTACACCGATGCGGTAACGGTGTGCATCCGGATAGGCCTGCAACCGCGCCTGCAACATCTTGTCCGGCGAGGCACCAAATCCCGGGGGCAGGTTACCGGGACCAAAGGCGGCCTGTTCCACTTCAGCAAAGTGATTTACCGGGTTGCGGTTCAATTCCATCTCACCCACTTCAATCAATGGGTAGTCTTCATGTGGCCAGACTTTAGTGAGATCGAAAGGATTGATATCAAAGGTTTCGGCATCGGCCTCTGGCATGATCTGCACCTTAAGCGTCCATTTCGGATGGTCACCACGCGCAATCGCCTCATACAGTTCCTGGCGATGGTAATCCGGGTTCTCTGCAGCAATCTTCGCAGCTTCTTCGACACTCATATTCTTGATACCCTGCTGAGTCTTGAAGTGCCACTTTACCCAGTAACGCTCACCATCCTTGTTCCACAAACTAAAGGTATGGCTGCCGAAGCCATCCATATTTGCCAGTGTTGATGGAATACCACGGTCACCGAGCAACCAGGTCACCTGATGCAGTGACTCAGGACTTAGCGACCAGAAATCCCACTGCATAGTGCCATCACGAAGGCCCGTTACCGGGTGTCGCTTTTGTGAATGAATGAAGTCCGGAAATTTACTGGGGTCTTTAATAAAGAACACAGGCGTATTGTTGCCGACCAGATCCCAGTTGCCTTCTTCGGTATAAAATTTGACTGCAAAACCGCGTGGGTCGCGCACAGTGTCTGCCGATCCCAGCTCACCGGCTACCGTAGAGAAGCGGACAAAAAGCTCACACTGATTGCCGATATTTTCAAACAGTTTCGCGCGAGTATATTTTGCAATATCACCGGTCACTTTAAAGGTACCGTATGCACCGGCACCTTTGGCATGTACTACACGCTCGGGCACCCGCTCGCGGTTAAAGTGCGCGAGTTTTTCAAACAAATGCACGTCCTGCATCAGGATCGGCCCACGTGCGCCGGCAGTGATGGAGTTTTGATTGTCTGCAACCGGGCAACCAGCAGTGGAAGTCATAACTGTTTTCTTATTGGTCATAAGATTACTCCTTGTTTCTATTTGTATTTGCCACTTTTGTGGTCCGTTAAAGGCCGGGCTTGATACCGGGCTTGTATTAACTATGGCTCATATCAATTGATTAGTGAAATCGTTTATATATAATGTAACGATAGGTTATACCGATCATTAAAATTTACATGGCATAATTTTGGTAGTAATAAAATGAATCTGAGAGATCTGAAGTACATAATTGCGGTGGCCGAGACCCACCACTTCGGCAGGGCCGCCGAGCGATGTTTTGTAAGCCAGCCGACCCTGAGTGGTCAGATTAAAAAGCTGGAAGATGAACTGGGAGTGACTATCTTCGAGCGCACCAACCGCTCGGTGGAAATCACCCCTGTCGGCGAGACCATCCTGGTTCATGCCAGGCAGATGATGGGACAGGCCGATGTTATCCGGCAGCTGGCATTCGCTCAGCATGATCCAATGACCGGGCCGCTACGTATCGGGGCTATCCCCACCCTGAGTCCATACTTAATGCCGCTTATCCTGATACCGCTGAAAAAACAGTACCCGCAGATGAAACTGGTACTTTCTGAAGAGATGACCGACACCTTGCTGGAACGCTTGAGTAACCATGAAATAGATGCCGCACTGCTGGCAACAGCGGTTGATGAGCCGGGCCTTGATGTTATGCCACTATTCGACGAACCCTTCTGGCTGGCCCATCCGCGTGATCACCCATTTTATAATAAAGAGGAAATTACCCGGGCAGACCTGGATAACACAGAATTGTTATTGTTATCGGAAGGCCACTGTCTGGCAAAACAGGCAATGGATATCTGCCATCTAAAGCAGCGTAGAGAACAAGGCGAAATGGCTGACTTGCGTGCAGCAAGTCTGGAGACTTTGCTGCAACTGGTTAGTGCCGGGTTTGGTTCAACTCTCGTTCCTGCGCTTGCCATGGGCGGAACCTGGACTAGCGGCAGCGGCATTGCCACTCGCAAGCTGGAGTTCAAAGACACCTATCGTCGTGTCTCTCTCGTTTTCAGGAAAAGTTATCCCCGCCAACAGGCACTGGATGCCTTTGCACAGGTTGTTCTTGAGAATCTGCCAAATACTGTGCACCCGCTGATCAAGAACATGCACAGCAAGCGGAAGGCAGAAAAAATGTCAAAAAAACCTTAAAGACCTGGTGCGCTCAGGTTCTGTGAATGTCCTTGCCAGCGTGTAGCAGGGTATCAGGGGAAGAAGTAGTTTTCACCAGGGGCCTTCAGAAAATAAATGGTGGTCTATTCTCAATTACTGTAACTTTACAGCGAAGGACCTGGTCGAGCTTTCATAATTACTTATTAAGGTACTGCTGTGCTTTCAAACAAGGTTTTTCAGAATGAACAATGAAATCATACACCGCCGACTTGTCTGGAGTGGAAAGCTGCGGTTGACGCACTGGCTGCTTGCCGTTTCTACTTTTATCCTGATGGCCACAGGCTGGTTGATTCCTGTTGCTCCATCCATAATAGATGTGACTGTCGACTGGCACTATCTGGCATCAGTGGTATTTATTGCCGCACTCGTATTGCGCTTATGGCTATTGATCAGCGATCGACAGTCAGCAGGCATTACCGCTTTAATGCCGGGAAAGGGAGTGTTGCCGGCAATGGGGCAAATGCTGCGATTTTATATCACCCTGGGAAAGGCCCCGTTGCCAGCATGGTATGCGCACAATCCATTATGGAAGCCGGTC
Source organism: Arenicellales bacterium (assembly GCA_048550195.1). GTDB lineage: Bacteria > Pseudomonadota > Gammaproteobacteria > BMS3Bbin11 > BMS3Bbin11 > BMS3Bbin11. Next base: position 5,955 of record JBLYYR010000228.1, on the reverse strand, counting down.
TATCTGTTCGCGATTCTGGTTATGCTGTTACAGGCCGTAAGCGGACTGCTTATGGATGATTTTCCTGCCATATTTAATCTCTACATTCCCGATCTACACAGTACCCTGGCAACGATTTTCTCCCTTTTCGTAGTCCTGCATATTGTCACTGTGGCTATGCATGATGCAAAAGGTACCGGCTCCGATATTTCTGCCATGGTTAACGGCCATCGCATCTTTGTGGTTAGCAAAGCAGATAACCAGACCGTTGAGAGTGCCCAGCGGGTCGATCTGCAGGACTTCGGTAAAAAACAATCAAGCTAAAACTCAATCAGGCTAAAACACACTCAGTGTTTCGCTGGATAGTGGTAGATCAGTGAATAAAGATATTAATAAACATCTTCATCAGATTTGCCTTATGGCGCTACTGTTCGGGTTGGTCATTGCTCAGCCTGCCAGGGCATATTCACGGGAAGAAGCGGCTATGATGATGCCTCTGCCCGTACATAATCTGTACCCGGCCATGACACGCTTCTATGATCCTGTTCCTGTCTCAGCATTCAGACCCTTTGACAACAAACCGGAATATGCGCTACTGCAGCATTACACCAGCATATTCCAGTTTGATGAATTGCCGGACGGTCGGTTACTGTCAGATATGGAAGTCTATACCTTGGAACTGCAGGCTGACAGGGCGATAGGGCAGTCAACAGAGATCGGTCTGACTGTTCCAGTACACTACGCAACCGCAGGTTTTCTTGACCCCTTTCTGCGCAGTTACCATGAGACCCTTGGCCTGCCGAATAGTGGCAGGGAACTTCAACCTGATAACCAGTACAGCTGGGACTATAGTGATGCCAGTGGTAACGCTGTCTGGTCTGACCAGGCGGGCTGGGAGATGGGAAATATTTCACTTCGCCTGCGGCAGAAGTTAACCCAGGGAGAACGCTGGGGACTGTCTCTGCTTGCTGCCCTGCAGCTGCCTACGGCAAGTAAATCTCGAGGATGGGGCAGTGGCGAGCCTGATGTAGCAGCCGGGGCAGTCTATTCCTGGAAAAAGAACGCACTATTTGGCCATCTTGAGGGCTGGCTCATACATCCTTTTGCAAATGATGAATCGGGTCTAAACATACAAAGCTATGCCCGGGCTTCAACAACCCTGGGCTGGCAATTGAAAAGACCCCTATCCTTGCTAGTGCAACTGCAGGGCGGGCTGTCTCCTTACGACTCTGGTATTCATCAGCTTGATCAGAGTCCATCTCAGATCAGTTTCGGTATACGCTGGGCAATGAATCGGAAATCCGTGCTAACGTTTGCCTTTGTCGAAAACGTCAGTCAGCAGACGACACCTGATTTTGGCTTTACTATCGGCTTAAACTTTTTTAACTTTTCGCACAAGTAGCAGTACGGATGCTCTTCATTTCTCTACCGGCATGCCGGCATGCTTCCATTCCGGAAAGCCGTCTTCCATTCTTCTTGCAGTAAGACCTTTTTTTCTTAGTTCAGCCACGGCGTCAAAGGCAAGTACACAGTGCGGGCCACGACAATAGGCGATTATCTCCTGTTCAGTATCCAGTTCATCCAGATGTTTATGTAATTCTGATAATGGAACATTGATAGCCCCCGGGACATGGCCGGCATTGAACTCCTCAACAGGCCTGACATCGATAACCGTCACCAGATCATTTTCGACGCGTTGCAGCAGCTCTTCGCAGGCAATAGGTTCCAGATTATCTTTAACGGTGAGGTAGGTGTCGACCAGGCGGCCAACATCAGCAAGTTCTCGCTCAGCTACCAGGCGCAGGGTGCTTAACAGCTCTACCACATCATCGTTACTTATTCTGTAAAAGACTTTCAGCCCTTGCTTGCGTGAGCTAACCAGCCCCGACTGGCGTAATTGCTGCAGATGCTGCGAGGTATTAGCCACCGATAAACCGGAAACCTTTGCCAGTTGATCGACGCTGCGCTCTCCCTGTGCCAGGAATTCCAGCAGCTCCAGGCGATTGCCGTTAGCCAGAGCCTTACCGACGCGGGCGAACTGGCTGAATAAATCATGTTTAAAGTTACCGCTTGACATAAATTTTGAAGTCGCTATCCTATTCAAGTAATTAATTGAATATATGATTAGTAAGTATTATAGTCATTATTGAACTTATCGATCAACAAAATTACCAATAGCGTAAGTGCTGTGAAAAAAGAGGGCGGAGCGGTGAATCTGGAAGAATTTATAATGACCAACGAAAAGCCGATAAGAATGGGCTTTTTCTTTGGTGTACTGGCCGTTATGGCGGTATGGGAGATCCTTGCACCGCGACGCCGGCTGACGGTATCGAAAACCGTACGCTGGGTGAACAACCTTGGTCTGGTGTTCTTCAATTCATTTATTCTACGCGTGTTATTTCCCGCTGCCGCAGTTGGTGTCGCAGTGATGGCAAGCAAACATGGCTGGGGGCTGTTCAATACCTATGAACTGCCGCTTTACGTCAGTGTTATTGCATCTGTTGTCATTATGGATTTCGTTATCTATGTCCAGCATGTCATGGTGCATGCCATTCCAGTGCTCTGGCGTCTGCACCGGGTTCATCACGCCGATCCGGACTATGACGTGACGACGGGCGCGCGTTTTCATCCGTTGGAAATTATTCTTTCGATGCTGATCAAATTTGCCACTATCCTGCTGCTCGGCCCGCCGGTAGCTGCCGTTATCCTGTTTGAGATCATTCTTAATGTTACCGCCATGTTTAATCACGGTAATGTTGGTTTACCAGCAGGCCTCGATCGTGTGCTGCGCTGGTTCGTGGTAACGCCTGATATGCACCGGGTACATCATTCGGTTGAGGATGACGAGGCCAATAGCAATTTTGGCTTCAGCCTGCCATGGTGGGATCGGTTGTTCGGTACCTACAGAGATCAGCCTCGCAGAGGCCACCAGGGCATGATTATTGGTATCCATAAATTTCATGATGCAAAAGATGTTTCATGGATAACCGGTATGTTGCTGCTGCCCTTCCGCGGAAAGATTTCCGAGTATGCGATAAACCGTCGCCAATGGGGTGGGCCAGATGAGCAGGCTGAGGGTGAGGTTAAAGAATGAAAAGTAAACTGATTCGCATCGGTCTGTTTCTTGTCCTGGCAACAGGTATTGCATTAGCAATTATCTACCGCGATCAGTTCAATGCAGAGATGCTTGAAAACTGGGTAAAAGAAGCAGGTGCTGCGGGGCCCATTATCTACATCCTGATCTATGCAGTGGGTACCGTGTTTTTCCTGCCCGGATCTGTATTAACGCTAACCGGTGGAGCTTTGTTCGGCCCGGTAATGGGGACCTTCGTCAATCTTACCGGTGCAACCCTGGGTGCCCTGGGCTCCTTTCTTATTGCACGTTATCTTGCCCATGACTGGGTAGCAAACAAAACGGGTGGGCGCATCAAAACCTTAATGGATGGGGTAGAGAATGAAGGCTGGCGATTTGTCGCTTTTGTTCGTCTGGTACCGCTTTTCCCGTTTAATCTGCTGAATTATGCGCTGGGTTTAACACGCATCAAACTTTTCCATTATGTCATTGCGACATACATTTTTATGCTGCCGGGTGCGATTGCCTATACCTACCTCGGCTATGCCGGACGTGAAGCTATTGGTGGTGGTGAAGGCTTAATCCAGAAAGGAATGCTGGCGCTGGGTCTACTGGCGCTGGTCGCGTTCCTGCCCAGGCTGATCGGGCAGTTAAGAAAAAAGCCAATGATCTCTACCATGGATCTGAAAAGAATGCTTGATGCTGGTGATGATGTTCATGTTGTTGATGTACGAACTGCGGAAGATTTTACTGGAGAAAAAGGCTATATCGCTCAGGCAATCAATATCCCTCTAGAAGAAATGAGGGAGAGACTGTCAGAACTTGATGAAGACCTGGAAAAGACCGCCGATCTGAAAAAGTAGCGCAAATTCTAACGAGTCATGGTTTTTCTGATGTTCACGTGGTTAAGGGCGGTATGACTGACTGGAATAGCAATGGATATCCGGTGGAGTAATATTGACCGGGAAGAATTTGAACAGAAGAAGCGAGGTTTTGCGCAGCAGTGTCTGTTCATTGTTTACCACAACAACTCGCCGGTATGCCGGCAAAGGAGAGCAATATGGATATAGTAGATATTTTAATTCACATTCATCCTGACTTACTGGCCGAACAACGGGCAAAGGTTGAAGAGGCGCTAGGGTCCAGCAATGGTGTCGTATCTGCTCATTTCAGTTCGGAGCATACGCATGAGCTAACTGTTGCCTATGATCCTGATGTGATTAATTCATCAACAATCCTGTCACAGGTTCGAAAATGGGATGAAGCGGCGACCATGGCCGGTCTTTAAAGCTAAATAAGACTGTCATCGTCGTTGCTTTAGTCACCGTTCTATTCAGATTTCTAACGTGGCGCTTCATACGCCCGATGAATATATTCGTTATCGACGAGCGTTTCGCCCAACCCGTTCTTACTAGCCAGCTGCCATGAATTTTAGGTAACTTGAAAGCCGAAGGGTGTACCGCCTTCCTTACGGTGAGCCGCGTCAGTACTCGATAGAATATTCAACAGGCCAATAAGACCATGTCGCTGCCATTGAGGCCAGGGTGCGCTATCAGATGGTCGATGTGAACAGGGCTAAGCGAATAAATTATAAAAACCGGGAACCTATTGATTATGAAGTGTTCTCAAAGCGTATCGATCTATCATTTGTGAATAAGGGAAAATAAATGAGTAAGCGTGACCTGGTAGTTATTGGTGGTGGCACCGGCGGGCTTATTGTCACCAGTGTTGCGGCACAGCTGGGCCTGAAAGTGACGATGATCGAACGACGTGAGAAGCTCGGTGGTGACTGTTTGCAGACCGGCTGTGTACCAAGCAAGACACTGATACATTCTGCGAAAGTTGCCTCGTTGATGCGGCGAGCGGATGAATATGGACTTAAAGCCATCGAACCCGAGGTTGATCTTGGCCGGGTCAGTGATCATGTGCAATCGGTCATCGACCAGATTCAGCCGCATGATGATCCGGAACGATTTCGAGGCTATGGTGCGGAGGTGATATTTGGTCATGCGACCTTTACCGGTTCGCATACTGTTGAAGTCAATGGACAGACCATACAGGGTCGCCGCTTTGTCATCGCCAGCGGTTCCAGTCCTTTTATACCACCGATTCCGGGACTCGATGAAGTAACCTACCTGACCAATGAAAATATCTTTTCCCTGCGTGATCTGCCTGCGAGGCTTATCGTCCTTGGCGGTGGTGCTATCGGGGTAGAAATGGCACAGGCATACGCCAGGCTGGGCAGTCAGGTGACAATAGTTGAAAGATTGCCGCATATACTGCCGCTGGAAGATCCCGAGATTAGTGACATGCTGGCTGAAAGTTTAAAAGCGGAAGGCATAGAAATACTTACAGACACATCGGCGGAACAGGTCAGCAAAACGGGCGAGCTCTATCACATGCAATGCAGTGGTCAGGAAAGTAGCGGCAGTAAACTCGAAGCTGACGCACTACTGGTGGCTGTCGGCAGAAGGCCCAATGTGGAAGGTATGGGGCTGGAGATGGCAGGCGTTTCGTATGATAAGCGGGGCATCAAAGTCGACCGAAGATTGCGCAGTACCAGCAAACATATCTTTGCCTGCGGTGATGTGGCCGGACCATATCCGTTTACCCACATGGCAGAGTACCAGGCTGGTATTGTTATCAGCAATGCCATATTCCGTTTCCCGAAGAAAACCAGTTACCGGGTGGTGCCGTGGGTAACCTATAGTGATCCGGAACTGGCAAGGGTAGGTATCACAGAACAACTGGCAAAAGAGCAGGGCATAAAAGTAGATGTCCTGAGATTCTCTTTCGATGATATTGACCGCGCCCTGGCCGAAGTCGAGACTGCCGGCGAGATGAAACTGATCTCTCGCAAAGGTAAGATACTGGGTGCAACGATACTCGGTCCGCATGCCGGT
>JBLYYR010000227.1:0-8151 GCA_048550195.1 Arenicellales bacterium | reverse complement strand
GGAAAGCCCTCACCCAGAGAAGAAGAAACAGATATATCCATCGCTGCAATCAGATGGGGAACATCTTTCCTTATTCCTAAAAGGTGAATAGACTCTTCCAGTCCTGCCTGCTTAATCCATTGTATCAATTGGATATTTTCACCATTGATGCCATCACCGCAGAGCATGAAATGTACAGATGAGTCATTTTTTCGTATCAATCCAGCCGCCTGTAAAAAATTTCGGTGATCTTTTTGAGGATCGAACCTTGCCACTAAACCAACCAGAGATTTATTCTCATCAAGACCCAATTCTTTGCGCACTAATTTTCGTGCATCCTGATCAGGCTGAAATGCATCGAGATCAAAACCATTCGGTATAACAAGTATTTTCTCTTTGGCATAGCCCAAAGCGACATGGGACTCCAGTGCGGAATGGGAACAGCATATAATTCTATCAGGCAACCAGGATGATAATTTTGCACAGGCTTTTGCTATCCAGATCGTGCTTCGTTTATTGCTGTCCGCATCAATATTACTCTGCCTGATACTCCAGAATATTTTATTGATGCCTGCCAGTTTAGCTGCCAGGCCTCCAATAAGGTCAGAGTGATACAACCATGTTTGAACTAAATCCGGCTTTAATTGACGCAATAGAAAGCTTAATTTTATCAGTGCTAGAGGATGAGGCTTTCCCCGCTTCATGTCTAATGTATGGACGGGAATACCCAACATCCTGATTTTATCTGCTACCGGGCCAGCATCTGTCAGAGATATCACCTCTGAATCAAATTCGTCACTATTCATTCCAGAAAGTAACTTGTAGAGCATCATTTCTGCTCCGCCAGTGGACAGCCCGGTTATGATGTGAACTATTTTCATAATTCATTCACTCAGTAAATAATGGTAAATACATAGGGTATCGCCAAAAGCTTTCACTGAAATTATCATTGGCGAGTAATGAGGTGCTGTACAGAAAGGTCTTTTATTGTCTATTGCACAGAAGGATTCATATACAATTTTGAGCTAACTTCATCAGTAATAACATCACTGTCGTGCTTGTAATAAAGCCTCTCAATCTTTGAATTCCCTATATAGTAGCCCATGATTACTGGTGATCTTGCGGGGTTTCTGCGTGCTAAATTCTTATCAACCCATCTGTTGTAAAAATTAATTGCAATCCCATTTTTATAGAACAATTCAACCAGGTTACTGTCGTTGTTGTGCATTGTATTCGAAGATTTACCTGTAACGGGTTTAATATTTTTTATGTATTCACTATCCTGAGACATCTCATAAAGCTCTATAGCAGACAGTGGTGTACCCGTAGCATTTGTATAATGTACGTTGTAGTCAGGATCTAAAATCACCCATTTATTGAATCTCTTAGACCATAGCTCCACCACTATATGGCCGCTGTGTTTTGCTTGCAGACCTACGGTTCTTGCCTGTGTACCCCCAGCTTGTATCAACTGGACAAGCATTTTGGATATATTTCCACATAGAAATTTCCCACCCTGTTCTGCTGCATCAATCATTTCCAGTACATTTGTATTTATAAAACTCGTCGATGCGGTTCCATGTGGGAAAAGATCGCGCAAATACTCCCTCATACTGATTGCATCAGAAAAATCAATGGCACCCGTATGATTGGAATAGAAATGTGCAACCCTTTTATCTTCGCGAATTGTCTCAAAATATGGGTGAGACAAATCAGCATATGTGAAATCTGAAGAGTCAAAAGGTGTTGGTGCATAGCTTGCAGAGCCAAAATTACTTTCAACTTTATCAAGCACTCTCATGATAAGTGATTTAGATATTTTCTGAGATGTGATTAGAAACTGCGGATCATCACTTGAAATATTCCGTTTTGCCAAAAACACGATAGCCAACATTGATACCACAGTGATAATAACAAAAGCAATTAGAGATTTTCTTACCATTCTTTTTTACTACCACTGGCTTGAATCTTTCATTATATTTTCGCAGAAGTGTTGGACAATAATTTTCTAAACTCTACGTCTGTCAACTCTACCGCTTTTTGTTTGCTAAATTTATTTACTATCCTTTCCCTGGACTTTTCTCCAACTGCAGATCCTTCCTTGTCTAAGCGTTCAATCATTTTACGCCATCCACCCGCTAGAGCCTGTGGTGATCCTGGTGACACAACTTCACCCGTGTCTCCTACGATCCTGGCGCAATCACCGACATCCGTCACAACACAGGGAGTACCACAGGACATAGCTTCACCAATTGCGTTCGGTAAACCCTCTCCAAAAGCTGAGGAACATGTATTAATGTCCAGCGCACTGTATACATCCGGCATATCCTGTCTTGGTCCAGGCCATATAAATCGTACATCAATTCCCAACTGAACTGTCAATTCCTGCAACGCTGATATATAGGCATCAGAGCCATCGCCGACACAAACAAAACGAGCATCCTGTTGCTCTTTTGACAATATTAAAGCAGCTTTGATGAAATTTTTGTGGTCCTTCATGGTATCAAAACGTGCAATGGTTCCAATTAGAATTTCCTTATCTTTAACCCCCCATTGCTGACGAACCCTCTGCCGATCATCAGGGTTCTGCTTGAATTTTTCTGTGTCATGAGGATTCGGCAGCACGATCATGCTATTCTCAGGGAACCCCCGCTGTACTGCACATAATAATCCGGCTTTTGAATTCGATATGATCAGCTCGGAAAATTTCGCTAACCGGGATTCCAGCCAGTATGTCAAACGGGCTGTTCTATCGTAGCAGGATAGATCCATATTTGACGCCGCCACCGCCAATACGACAGGTGTTTTACCAAGCAACGGTTTTGCAAGTACTGCGATGATGTTTGCGCCAGGAAGATAACTGTGAAATATGTCAATTTGCTGAGATTTAACAAGTTGGACTACTCTTTTGCCAAAGCCAATAATATCCCAGCGCCCTTTTTTTTCCAGACTATGAATAACAACCCCACTATCTATCAAGTCGTGTTCGAGCTTACCGCCAGAATAAAAAACGGCTACTGATACTGTATGTCCAATCTCTTGCAAGCCCCTTGCAAGTGAAACAAGCTGACGCTCAGCACCGCCTACATCAAGAGAGCGTATCAGGAACATAATTTTCATAAATAAAAAACCTTAAATAAGACCAGGATAAAATCTGGCTGCACTATTCTTGTTCGAACTCGCGGTCCACCCTGCGGGTCAACTGTTGAAATAGCTCTATCCAGCGAGACATCACTACATCCGGAGCGAACTTTCGCATGGCTATTTTTGCTTCAAGCCCTAATTCTTTTCTACGTTTTTGATCATCCATTAAATCTTTTATAGCCGTTACTAAGCTTTCCTGTGAGTGCTTTTTGACCAGAACGCCACTTTTTTTATCGACGATTATATCTTTAACACTTTCACTGTACTCTCTGACGATCACTGGCACTCCACATACCATGGCCTCACAAATGGCCATCGGAAATACCTCTGTTATCGAAGCGGAGACAAACATCTCGGCATTTTTTAGCAAGCGCTCAGGCGAGCGTACGAGACCGGTAAAAATAACTCTTTCACCAACTCCGAGCTTTCTTGCCAACTCCAGTAAGCCCTCTTTTAAAGGCCCATCCCCGACGATTACCAGTCGCCACTCCATATACTCATTCTTTATTTGAGAGAACGCGCTAATTATATCTCCAGCTCTTTTATTCTTAACCAGCCTTCCAATTGTGATGATATACGGACCAGGTATTTCCACTATCTCTTCATCTTCCTTTTCTGCTGGAAGATAAACTGGATTGGGTATTTCAACTACGGGAACACGAAACCTTGACTCAAAGTATTTTTTTGCTGAGCTAGTCAACACAACAATTGTATCTGCCTTTCTATAAACCAGTTGTCGTAATATATCCCATGCTTTCCCAAGTTTTGTACCAATTGGGTCGGTATGCTCTGATAAAATAATAGGTTTTTTGCAACCCAGACAGCTTAATGTGACTAAAATATTGTTTTCCGGTAGAAAGCTTACTATCACGTCAGGATCCAACGCCTTAATTTCCTGTCGCAATACTTTTATACGTCGAAGATTCCCACGTATAGCATCAAACACCCCTTTCGACTTCTTCAATAGATCCAGATACCTTACATCCACACGGTTATTTATTTCATAAAATACATCTTCCGGGCCTGATTGAAATGTCACAACAGAAACGTCGTATGCCTCGACCAATTCGTTAGCCATCGTTGTTAGTACCCTTTCCGCACCTCCTGATCCTATCATGCTATCAAACAGGGTAATCTTCATCATGTTTGACCTATTGACCATTAACTTAATGAACTCATGCTGATTTTTCTAGATCAGCGACTAACAGGAACAGGAAATCACTCGCACTTGCCAGGGAGCCTCTGATTAATTCAATCCCTGACACATTGTTCACGAGTGTAGTTTCTGACTGGCTCTATCTTTAAAGCACGGAGTAAATCATCAACCGCCGGTTGCAGGTCATCACGGACAAGCACACACACGTACTGTGTCATCTTGGGAGTATCATAGCTAATGATGGTCCCCAGGCGCACTTTGCCTCTCGATCGAAATTTTTCCATCTGGTCATAGACGCTGCGCCATTGAATATCATCTATAATGATAACATCGGCTTGCTCACAAAGACCCATTGTATACTCTTGTTGCATAACCCCGGAGCGGTCCTTAATTGGGCCATCCATATAGATAAAATCTGGCGGCTGACTAATGAGTCCTTTCACCTCACGTTCATCATAATACCCCTTGGAGTCAAGTGGGACGAAATGAAAATAGTCGGTTCCAAGACTACCGAATCGTGCCACTAAACGGTTGGCCATAACCCATTCTTCATTATCATCTATCGAGATGAAGTTCTTTTTCTGTTTGCTGGCATACTCCGAAAGGTAAATGCTGCTTCGGCCTGAACCCAATTCAAGAATCGATTCCGGTTTAAGCCGATGCAGTAATGCACTGAGGAAAACCCAGAATTCATGGCTTTTAGTCGCCCAGATACGATCAGGCAGCGTGACATAACGTACCCCATTCTGTGTGCTAACAGCAGCAAACAAGCCTGGTGACCGCCGGGCTGACCACAGCTCGCCTAATTCTCCAACCCAACGTCCAATTCTCTTTGGTGAAAATGCATTGCTCATTTTGTTTCCTCGAATCGTAGCCTTCGTCAATTACTACTTAATCGCAAGCCAGCCTTCAAAGCATACCCATTTGTAGATGGGCATAATGTCCCGAAAGCCTGCACGCTGCATCAGACCAAGGTTGCCTGCAGAGGAGAACGGTTCAAGTACCCCCTTCAGGCTTTGCGCTTTATTGATGATTTCTGCCTCGCTGAAACCTGCTTCCTGTTTCATGTCGCTGTAGACCTGGTTCATATAGTCCTGAAAACGGGCGTCCGGCCCACGGACTTTTTCGAATACCAGCAATGCACCACCCCATTCAAGTGCTTCATAAATCTTATTGAATACCGCCTGCCGATATGCTGGACGGATGAACTGAAACGTATAATACCCTATCACTACGGTACAGGGTTCAAGCTCGAAGGAAGTGATATCTTCGCACAATAGATTCATACGCTTATCGCTTACTCCCTTGCTTTTTGCGAAATCCACCATTTTTGGTGATATTTCCAACCCGGTATAGCAAAGCTCGGCGCGTTGCACATTCCACTCAAGAAATTGCCGTGCAAGTGCGCCCGTAGAGCTACCGATTTCGTATACCAGTGAGTCATCACGAAGAAAGTAATCTGAGAATCGACAGATCAGCTCGTGACCCGCACGGTAGTTGGGAACAGACTGCTCGATATGCTCTTCGAATTGCTCCGCTACTTCATCAAATGACCAGTTACATCTCTCGGCCATGACCTTGTTATCTCCATGTTTTTTTTCAGTATTTTGGCGCTTAGCAGTCATGGATTCTCCCTTAGTCCTGATGGTGTTGAATACATTTTGACATAGCCTGTCTTATCCACATCCGAGACATAGATTTGATTGCTATCAATATTTATTTTCCTGAGCATTCTTATTAACTCATTATTTGTAACGTTAGCATTCTCATTAATCCTTCCTGCAATTACGTTTTCTTCAAAAAGTGAACAACTATGCCTGGATAAACGTTTCTTTCAGTTTCACAATTAGTGATGCTCTTTTAGTTCTTTTGCAAAAGATATGGGGTCAAATTCTGCCATGCGCTTGCTAGAGTAACGCCATTCACCTCTCTTTCTTGCTACTGTGTAACAGTGCGATGCAAACGGCCCTACCAGCTTCCTTAATCTGTTTAATCTACGTGGTAATGGATGCCATTGCTCTATCACATCAAAGCCTGCTCTATTTAAGGCCAGAGCAATAGTCTCAGGAGTATAGAAATTAATGTGCTCCGCCGCCAAATACCCTTCAAAACCGTAGTAACGTTTCCATAGGTATTTTGCGAGTGCAGATATAGGAACTGTTGGATGGCCAAGTGCCAATAGTCCGTCAGGCTTTAAAAGCCTATTTATGCGAATAAGAAATAAATGAGGGGAAACCAGGTGTTCGATCATATTGTCCGAAAATACACCATCGAAGCATCCTTTCCACTCGTCAGGATACAAACGGTCTTCTACATTGGTCAGAAAAATATCATGTCCCAGAGCCTTGGGCAGACTGGCCATATCTTCACTAATATCAATCCCTGCGCTATCTTCTCCCCAGTATAAAAGACTTTGTCCATAGCTGCATCCTATGTCAAGAATTCTCTTTTCACCAAACCCATAGTCTCTTTGCAAGGTATTAACACAAGGGCTTTTACTTGAAAAATATTTAGAAATAATTCTACGACGCAGATCTTCCGTGCCCCAGTCAGAGGATTCAATCAAACTTATAATTTCACTATGTGTTCTCATATATCCCGATAAATTATCCCTAAATGTTTTTTATTAGATCAGCAAACAGCAATGGCGTAATGCATACTACGTGTTCACCTTAGTTACTGTCTCTGCAGCTAAAGCTTTTAATTCTCCAACCCAATCAGTTAGCCACACCTGAATATGCACAATTCCCAGCAGTCAACAAGAGCCGTAATTTTAGTTATACTATGTCCAATTAGCATGTATGAGTCTATTGTCTGAAACATATATACCCACAAAATTAATTACTACATCCACACACTTATGCTAGAAATCCTGTATACGATATATTATTTATGGAACAAGGGCCCACAGGTACAAACTGATGGTATAAATCGACGTTACACTATCGTTTATATTCATGGCGCCGGTCACTGTGGGTCTACTTTGCTTAACCTGCTCCTTAATGCACATTCTAATGTTATCGGTCTCAGTGAAATTTCAACATTACACAAAGCATTTATGGACAATAAATTCGGCTCTGAATCTGCAGAACTCTCCAAAACTAAATTCTGGCGTTCCATATTAAATGAATTTGAGCAACGCTCGGGGACATCCTTGTTAGAAGAGAGCAATCGCTTTAGGCTACTGGATTGGCAACAATACTTTAGCCTTGATCCAGACGAAGTCAGCCATATACAGAAGGTTGACCGTACTTTCTTTGACAGTATCGCGGAACAGATAGATACAAGCATTATTTGTGATGCTTCAAAATTTCTTGTTCGACTCCATATGCTCGTTAGTAGTGGCTTACCTGCTAAAGTTGTTCACCTTGACCGGGACGGTCGAGGAGTAACGCATTCTTACTTGCGTAAAGGACATTCATTCAAGAACGCATTCAGGCGCTGGAGCATAGGCGCGACTGGCTATATTCTTCTTAGTCATTGGCTACCGAAAAATGATCTTCATTATTGCCGATACGAAGACCTGGCACGACACCCGGAAAAAGAACTGGAAAAAATATGTGCATTTCTCGGTATCAACTTTGAGAATGAGATGCTGGTAGATTTTAGAAACACAGAGAATTTCGGTATTTGTGGAAACCGCATGCGTAATTCTAAAGATACCAACATATTGGTTGATAACTCCTGGAAACAACAATTACCGCTGAAGACAAAGATAAAATTCTGGCTTTCCGGTGGATGGATTCAATGGCCGATTCGCCTGTGGGCTGCCATAAGAGAGCGTTCATAATTCTGTGTCAGATTGATTTAGATTTCCAGCACGCTATCTAAGCGGCCTTCAAAATAAATATCGAGTTGAGACAGTGCCTGGC
>JBLYYR010000226.1:0-16152 GCA_048550195.1 Arenicellales bacterium | reverse complement strand
GCGCGGTGAACTCGCTACGCTCAGACATGCACCGCGCTTTATCCGGCCCAGCCTTCCAGTGCTCGACAACCCAAAAGGGGATGGGTGATTCAAAGGCTAAATTCAAAATCAAAAACGGAATGGCGTAGGAGTGCCGCTCGGCGTGATTGTTGTAAGATTTACAATACCGCATGGAAAAAGAATCGCGCCGAGCGGCGCTCCTACAATAGGCCACGAGGTACAACTGGTTTTGACCTAAGGTTTTGACCTACCTGTCCCGTTCAGGCTTGCCGAGAAGCGCAGGATGAGCTGGGGTTTCGGGGTGTGCCTGTCTGAGCGCAGCGAGTTCACACCCCGCCAGCTCATCCGAGTATCGCAGGGAACCCGAAGGGCAAGCATGCGGGTGCTCTTTCTTTTGGTTACTTCTCTTTGAGCAAGCAAAGAAAAGTCACTCGCCCATAAAGGGCGAAAAACACGGATTAATTCAAGTAAAAAATAAAAAAAGAAACCCAGCCGTGCGCAAGCACAAAAATAAAGTTAAAGCTTAACCAAGCGTCTCCGCCATATCCCCCATCACCGCCACATAAATATTATGGCAAAAAGATACCGCATCATCTTCATCCGATGTCCAGGATGATGACCATTCAATCAACGTTGCATCCTGCATAGTCACTGGTGTCAGTTTTATTTCACCAATATAATTTGTCACCGCTGGGGCAGCGACTGGATCAGGACCATCATCTATCATATAACGCAAACTATGATTGTCTTCGTCAAGTTCAAACAATGTTTCATGGAAGGCGCCATTGAGAACCCTTTTTGCACCGACCCCAGTACCGGGCTTGTCACCTACTGCCTCGCATGAACTTATGACGTTCGGCGCACATGACATATCATGAAAATTACTTATTGCCTGCCACACTATATCGATCGAAGAATTGATGATATTCGACTGGTACGTTGATGGCATGACTAAGCTTCTGCTTCTGCTTTTGTTACATTATTACACTTTCTTATATCATGTACTGCTTTAACTGTAAAATAGCCTTCATCGAATACGATATCCCGCGTGACAGGCAACACAGGCAGAAGTGATTTCAGGAAAAATTTTATAAGCGGCTAGCTGATCGCCCTCCTGAGCTTTTAGTGCAAATCGACTTGCTGCTTTATGCATACTGGTACCTGCCTTACGCATACCTTCCGGCATAAATTTAGCCATATAGCTAGCGTTATGGGATTCCAGTGAACTCATCCCAAGTCGTTGCTCAGCTACTTGGGCTGCAGTATCCAGGTCGTCGTTAGCCAGGCTGGAAAGAATTTCATTTATTGATTTCAGGTGATCACGCATGTTTGTCATCATGTGCTGCTGCATCATTTCCGGTAGCTGGACAAGCTCCCTCGTATCTTCTTCTGCGATTGATACCGAGTTCGCTATTAATAACAGCAAGCAACTTACCGCCTGGCTTAATCTATTTTTCATTTCCCATCATTCCTCTATCGGCTTATTATTTTTTTCGTATTCAATGCCACAGTTATCGATTTTCTGGCCCAGTTGTACAGTTCCTCTGCATCTTCCAGAACCTCTACCGGTACTTCGAAATATTGCATGCTTCGTGCTTTATCAGGATAAGGCCTGAAAGCATCCATGCCAGCTTGTTTAAACTCCTGCCGGTTAGTATCATCGACTTTCATATAAAGAACATCATCCGCTAACAGCGCAAAAAATATACCGTCGGCATACAGGCCAACACCACCAAACATTTTCTTGCTAACAATATACCCAACGGTAGCTAGTTGCCCGGTGACATAATTCTGATATTCCTGACTAACGCCCAAGGGCACCTCTATTCATTCTGGATTTATTAGATTATGATTTAAAAACTGTCATATCAAGGCGAAAATTTTCGCAAGAGCCAGCTATTGCGAAGGTTCGTAACACAGAGCTGGCAAGCTTTTAACATACTATGATTATTCATGAATTAGTAGAGTTGCCCTCATACCCATTTTCCAGAAACCGAACCATGCACTGCACCATCTGACCATTTCCGCCCGGCCCCTTTATCGGCCCCAATGTTTCGTTTGTCCAGGCATTGATATCGATGTGCGCCCAGGGCACCTCTTCAGTAAATTCTGCCAGGAACATCGCAGCGGTGACTGCACCGCCAAAACGATTTGCTGAAGAGTTCACCAGCTGGGCAACATGGCTTTGCAATTCGTTTTTATAGGCACTGACCAGCGGTAGTGGCCACAGTGGGTCTCCGGAATCTATACCCGCATCATACAGTGCATCAGACAATTTCTTCTCTGTCGCAAACATTGCGCCCACCTGCAGGCCAAGTGCAACACGAGCCGCACCCGTGAGTGTTGCAACGTCAATGACCACACCCGGTTGATTTTCATTCTGCTCTGATACCGCAACGCTCAGCGCATCGCCCAGTACCAGACGACCTTCAGCATCGGTATTATCGATCTCTACTGTCTTGCCATTTCGCGCTGTAATGACATCACCTGGGCGAAATGCCTTCTCCCCTACTGCATTTTCTGCCACGGCCAGCCAGATATCTACCGGATGCCTGAATTCTGTTCGTTGCAGCCAGTCAGCTAAACCCACCAGCGCCGCAGAGCCGCCCATATCTTTCTTCATTATGCGCATAAAAGCTGACGGCTTGAGATCAAGGCCACCGGTATCAAAGGTTATCCCCTTACCGACCAGAGCGACTGGCTTACGTGAGCTCTCAGCCAGTCGGTAACGAATATGAATCAGGCAGGGAGCATGCACTGCAGCCTCGCCTACTGCAAGCATTAAGCCTAACTTCTCTGTTTTCAAACGCCCGGCATCCCAAACAGTCACAGTACTCGTTGTTGAACCCTCAAACATTTCCTCTACCAGTCCGGCATAAGTCTGCGGGTTGAGATCGGCGGCAGGAAGATTAACCAGATGACGGGCGATATTTACTGCATGCCCCTGGGCTGCCGCCATGTCAATGATAGCCGTGGAGCAATTCAGGCGTAAGCCTGGAATTGACTGTTTTGAATCCCTGTCGCCTCGACAATGGCGGTAATCATAAGCCGCCATTTCCAGACCGACGAGACTACCCAGTACACTCTTTTCTGTGCATTCGCCAAAATCTATATCAACCTGCTCCGCCATTTGCTGCTCAAACAAGGCGTACACCTGGCCCATTAGATCACGTGCGAGTGCATAGCCCCCGACCCATTCAAGCATTCCTTTTGAATTTTTTTCAGGTGGCGTCAAATCCACGAGAATATGTGGACAACTATCGGTAGCAAACAGAACAACGCGCTGATCTTTCTTTTTGATTAGTTTTTTCTGCCAGCCCATTGCGTTGCGGGTCAGCTCACTACAGCGCTGTTCAAGCTCTAAAGCACTGCAAACCAGGCATATTTTCAGTAGTCCTTGCTGCTGCTGAAAATCAGCATTATCCAGTGCCTGCAGCAACCATGGTCGAACCGGCAGCCCTAATGCTGTAATCAATGTTCCACTGTTGTTGCCCCGAATGTTTTTTTCTGTCATAACTATTTCCTTTCCGATTGCCACAATCGCCAGGACCAATTATGTCACATGTTAAAGCAACACTGATTGCCATTCTCTTTTTCTCCATAACCGAAATCGTATATACGGTGCCCATACCCTCAGCTATGGCAGACAGCTCTGATGCCAACATCAGCCTTAATCCATTGCCAAAAGGACACAACGGTAGCGAAGCAGGCTATGTTTTTGATGTAGTCGTACACAAGCCAGAAGAAATGGACAAACTGCTAGGAAGAATTGAGCAGCTGTCCAGCACCATTACACAGAATAAGGATGACCCCAGGCTGGCACTCGTATTACATGGTCCGGAAATAGCTTTTTTCACGCGTAATAACTACCCGCAATACATGAACCTGGTCGATAGAGCTGCCGCGCTGGATAAAAAAGGGATAATTGATGTCAAAGTTTGTGACACCATGATACGGGTGCTTGATATTGACGCTTCCCAGCTGCCTGATTTTGTGGAACATGTACCCTATGGCCCGGCAGAGGTAGAACGCCTCATTAAGCAGGGCTTCATTAAGATGTAAAAAAGGATTACTTATGAGAAACCTGATTTTCTATTTTCTTATCGCATTGCTGCCTCATTCTGCCTTTGCCTCCGCACCTGAATTCAGCCTGAAAGATATGTCTGGCAGTGAACATCAACTCAGCGAATATATTGGAAACGGGCAATGGACAGTTGTCGTACTGTGGGCTAACGATTGTGAAGTATGTAATGTCGAAATTGCCGGTATCGATATGTTTCATGAGGAGTTCAAAGACAAAAATGCCCGGATACTGGGAGTGTCGGTCGATGGCGCTGATAGAATCGGTCTGGCAAGGGATTTCGTCAAACGGCACGACCTTTCGTTCCCGAACCTCATTGTTGAACCGGACATGAAGTACATCGAAAAATTTGGAGGTGGTGATTTTGTCGGTACGCCTACCTTCTACATCTATACACCGGAAGGGGAGATTGTTGCTGCGCAGGCGGGTGGGGTTCCGATGAGTATCATTGAAGATTTCATCAAGAACTGGAAAAAATAAGGGCTGTCAAGGTGCTACTGCCTGACTACCTCGAGAGGGATCAGGTCAGGATCGGATCGGATCAGCCAGCCTGTTTTTTGTTAACCGACTACCCTCAATGGGCGGTTTATGCATCCTATAAGCAAAACAACGATCAAACGGTATCCTGATTATCTTGTCAACTTGCTAGTTCTGGAGTGACTAACGACTATTACTTATACAACTTTTGCACAATATACGATTGAAGGAAACATGCACATAAACACCCAATATTGAAATTTTTCGTTAGCTGACTTCCATCTTGTCAAAGATATCTGGAAATCCTCTGTCCATATTCTTTATTATGCTATGCACTCAAGAAGATGCGGCTTCAATAGCTACTTCTCTATTTTCTTTTATACTGTCAGCAGGCAATTTGGAGATTAGCCCCATACTTTTTAACCGGTTCATAGATTGTTCATTTGCTCCTGCGATGTAAACAAAGCGCCCAGCACGAAACATATCGAGGATAGCTTCTTCTAAAGCTAATGCAGCTGATACCCCCAGGTAACTGACATCTGACATATCTACAACAAGCGCCTTACGGCCTTCAACTTCCGAGTTTCTGCGACTAATGACTCGCGAAGTACCAAAAATCATTTTACCGCGCATGTAAAGTAGCAGGATCTTTTTGTTCGCCGCTTTCAGCAAAGCATATTCCCTTTCATTGAGTTCCAGGTCAGACTCATCAGGATCTAGCACTGCCTTTACATTGTCTTGCTGTAATTCTGATAATCGCGTAATTGTCATGACATTGGCTACAAACAAACCAATCCCAACTGCAACAATCAAATCAACAAATACTGTAAGTACAATTACGCTGTAAGTAATTACGGTACCTTTATGGGAGATTCTATGAGCACGTTTCAAAAAACTCCAGTCGATAATATCTATACCAACTTTCAGGGCAATGCCTGCGAGTACTGCAAGCGGTATAACTGCAGTCAGCCCAGCGAGCCAGAAGACAACAACAACCAGTAATGCAACTCTAACGAGTCCAGCAAGTGCACTTTTAGCTCCCGCCTGAATAGCCACGACTGTCCCCATTGTAGCGCCAGCGCCAGGAAGCCCTCCAAACAGGCCAGACATGATATTGCCAATTCCCTGACCGATTAATTCCTTATCTGATTTATGCTGTGTACGCGTGAGGCTATCAGCAACAACGGAGGTAAGTAAGGCATCTATGCATCCCAGTACACCAAGCACAATTGCATCGACAAACATAATCTGCCATTGCTCAGCACTAAACACAGGGACTCTAAATTCAGGAAGACCTGTCGGAATTTCTCCGATACGACGAATATCGCTGTTAGCGAATAGCAAAACGGAAATCAAGGTAACGACAATAAGTGCCAATAACTGCGGTGGAATGAAGCGCTTGAAGCGACTCGGCATGAGAAACAATATTGCAACAGTAATACCAGCTAAAATAATCTCATGAACTTTTATGTCGGCAAACAGGCCGGGAATACTTTCGAGAATCGCGACAACCCCGCCTGAAGGGTTTGCATGGCCCAGCAAGGGCCCAATCTGCAGAATGATAAGGATAATACCGATCCCTGACATAAAACCGGAAACCACACTATAGGGCATCATAGTGACGAATTTACCCAGGCGCATGGCACCGAAAATCATCTGGAACATGCCCGCCATCACGACAACCGTGAACGCCATTTCCAGCCCATTTGCAGGGTCTGAAGCAATAAGCTTCGCAATAACCGCAGTAAACACAACAGTCATTGGACCTGTTGGTTCTGACATTAAGGTTGGAGAACCGCCAAACAGTGAGGCGAAAAGCCCAACGAGTATTGCTCCATATAGCCCAGCTTCAGCTCCTGCGCCTGATGCTACACCAAACGCTAAAGCCATGGGTAATGCAATAACAGCGGCTGTTATCCCACCGAAAACATCTCCACGGATGTGTCTTAAATTGATCTCATTAAATACATGCATTATGTTTATAGCCAGTAAATTCGTTTAGAACTAGCAATAATCTAAACAATCCAAATGTTGTTGGAATTTGATGATCTATACTTTAGCTTTCAAGTACTTTTATAGAGGCCTCGACTGCGAAACTAGATTTTATGTTTTAACGTACATGTGAAAACATAAATACGATAATTTGTCAGCACAGTTCCAGGCACCCTCGTGGCACACAGCCTGCAGTGCTAATACGTAATATCTAAGACCCAGCTTGCTGGTTGAGATTGGCTATTGCACGTTCTGCTGCGTACATAGCCTGTTGTGTTTCAGCTTCACTACCCATCATAATTAGACGCCCAAATGGACCAAAAGCCTTCATATCCACCAGGGTGACATGGGCTCCTTTTTCAGCCTCATTCGCTGCATATACTATATAACCTGCTGGTTCAGTCTCTAGAATAAACATGCTCTTTCCAGGTATCATCATGGATCCCATGCGAAGCTGACGATTTATCAGGGTTGAATGATCTGGAGTAACGGCACAGATAATTTCCTTCCAGGCGATTTTGCATTTTTCACGTTGGGAAATATGCTGATTTATTTCGCTCAGGATAGCTCCACCCGCCGCCTGAACCTCGCTCTGGTTGCTGTAATGTATTTCCATTGAACCAAATGCACGCTCAACAACCTGTTGCCCAAGCCTTACATTAGTTTGTTTTAAAGCAATATCACTCAATCGGTGAACTGCCATGCTGGGAGAAACCTCAATCCATAAACAAGCATCTCCGGGAATTGGTAGAAACCCCTGTGAACTGGTACCAAGGTAGGAAGCTAGCTGAGGTTGCAGCGAGTCAATAAACGAATAGACACGCAGATTTACATTATCCATTATAAGTATTTTCTTTTTGCGGCTTAATGTGTACGATAAATTGCAGCTTATATAAGTAGTTATTGTTCATAGCCGTATCCTACTAACGCGTCAAACCCAGATATAGAGCGGGTAATTTTTCCGGTAGACGTGTTACGTGATCCAGCACCAGATAGTTTTTCTGGCCAAAAATATTGGACACATAATCATCAGCATAGGGATCGAGACTTAGACAAAAAGTACGAATCCCTTTTCTTGCCAAATCTTCAACAGCTTTCTTGGTGTCAAAGCGTAAATATTGTGGATCACGTACATCATTATCAGCAGGTTCACCATCCGTCAGCAGCAGCAATAGCTTGCGTTGACTAGAGCGCTCGGAGAATACGTGTCCAGCATGGCGAATAGCAGCACCCATTCGCGTTGACAGTTTGCCAGTCATTGCGGCCAGGCGACCTTTTGTTGTCTCATTGTAAGGCGCATCAAAGTCTTTAAAACGATAGTATTCGACATCATGTCGGCCATCAGAATCAAAACCATGAATTGCAAACGGATCACCAATTTTATCCATTGCTTCAGCCAATAAGGCCGTAGCTTCCCTTGCTAATTCCAGCACGGTTACTTCCTCTTCACTATCACGAACCAAATCATTGGTTGATTCTGACAAGTCGATAAGTAACATCACCGATAAATCGCGTATTTGCAAATGGGTTCTAATATTTATCCGAGGATCAGGCTGTCTGCCCATGCGAATATCAACCATCGCATTCACCGCTGCATTGATGTCTATGGTATCGCCATCTTCCATTTTGCGCTCACGTACTACGCCCTGGGGTTGCATTGCCTCAATCATACGTTTCAGCCGCTGCACTATGGGTTTGTGCTTTTCTATGGCTTCATCAATTATCTCTGGGTCACCCAGCTTTGGTCGCTTTTCCAGAACAGTGGCCCAATTTGGGCGATCGAGCTGTGTTTGATAATCCCACTCAGAATAATGTACCGGTGAGGCCATCGGTTCTTTTCCTTCTTTCTCATTCAAAGAAGTCCCGTCATCATGAAAAAACTCAGTCTTTAAAACCCATATTTCTTGAGCATCATCCGAAGCTTCTTGTACATCGAGATTATTCAACATCTCCATGACACTGACATATTTTCTAACTTGCTTAACTTGCCCTGGGAGTAAAAGGGTGTAATCTTCGTCATCTGGATCTTGCCACAGGTAACGGTTGTCATCTCGATAAGGGTTGGACATCCGATCTTGATTCGGGTTAAAAGTTAACCCTTGTGATGTAAATTTTTCTGCAAGTTCAAGCCCTAATTCAATTGCTAAACGCTCATCTTTTATACGATCTTCTGCATCAAAAAATAATTTTTTGGCAACAGTCACCAGATTATCATCACAGATAAAATTCTGATCAGCCAGCCCACGAGCAATTTTGTCTAACAAGATACCTGAATCTGAATTTTCAGTGCCTATTTTTAACAGGCTAATCCATAGTGGTCGAAGTCCGGGAAATTCATCTGTCGCTATTTTCTCAATTCGAGCATCTTCAAAAAGTCCAATCATTTCTTTTTGTAATGGTGAGAATTCATCCTGGTTTTCAAGCTGACTTTCAAGATAAATTGAATGCTTTATATGAGAAGCGCAGTGCGCAGCAGCAGCACGATATATTTCCAGTCCATTGACTGTTATATCATTTTCATTGTCGTGAGTATCATCTTTGAAATCGTCAAATGCATCGGGTAAATGAACAAAGCTTTGCTCAATAAAGGGACGGTAACCTTCCCGGGTTTCAAAGTCTCCAGAAGTCGGGCGCATAAAAAAGTCCTGCCCCCAAAGCGCACGCAAATACATAATCAAACGACGTTGTACATCAACAAAGAGAACACCACGCTGCTCTTTGTTCATCATTGCCTGAGATTCATCATTTTCTATGCCAAAGTACGCAATCTGAGCTTCAAAATCATTTCGATAGGCGGACGCTCCCCACATTGCCCAACGTCTTAGCCCACCAAGTGTTAAATACTCTAATAGGATATCTAACTTAGAAAGCATAGGCCGTAGTGCACGCGGTACCTGTGCTAAAAGATTGTTAAGTAAATTTAGATAACCCTTAAATAAACCGATTTCATTTAGGCGTGAGGCAACAACAGGAGATGTTGAAAATAATAAGACCAACACTTCTGTACTGGTTCTTGAATACATTTTTATCGCTGATGAGAGCAACTCACTGACAGCATCCTCACCAACTTCACGGGCGACAACAGGAGCATTCTCAAGAAAGGAGAACACCAGGTCCTCACTCCTGCCAAGTGAACTGAGAGATGAAGCACCTTTCAGATAATGATCTAAACCACGAGGTGAAAATACTCGCGCAGCATCTTGCCAATTAGATTCAAGCACATCATGGGCATTCTCACTTAGTGCATCTAATTCTTCCTGGTAATCACTTAAATGAATGGCCATCTTTTAACTTTACTCGCATAGGACTCGGGTAATTTAGTCGTTATGGTCTATTTAATTAATCAGGCCAAATTCGATTTGGATGTAATGGATAGCCTGTGCTTGTATTCAAATCAGGCACATCTTTCTCTTGCTTTGATAATAAATCTTTTGTTGACTGCTTCTTTGACTGGATAGTGTTCGCAGAATCTTTCTTCTTAGTAGAAGTATTAGTTTTCGCTTTTACCGATACTGATTTTTTGTTCACTATCCTGCTTCTTTTGGGCGTTGTTTTCTTTTTGTTGGAATTAGTCATGAGATAACCTTTCTTTCTGACCATATAACCCAGCAATTTGGTCTGTTTCATGTGCGAAATCGTACTCATCTACACCAAGTTTTTTTTCATCAGTATAGATAGTCACTGTTGCTTGTGACTGAGTAAACGTCAAATTCGGGTAGTACCCTGTTTTTTCAGATAGTTTAGCTAAATGATTAATAAAAGATCTGGTCTGTTGATAAGACTCAAACGTGAACTGCCTTGTCATAACGGGTGGTTTGTTATCAATCCTCCAGTTAATTGGTGTATCGAATTTTGACATGGAGATCTCCTATATCCTGGGTCCAGCATTGAACACGCAACTTGTAGCTAGCCTTAAAAGGCGGGGCCTGCAAAATACAGGCCCCTTTTTAAGGTAATGTCACAGATATTGCTTGTATGCTAAAAGCAAATCGTTGAACTATGGCTAAAGATTTAATTTGAAATGCTCTTTAAACTTGCATACTCGCAATCATTACCAAAAACTTTTAGGCTTTACGCATCTACTGCTGTAGGTAGAATGCTCTCCACTTCAGAATGCACTCGAGCAATGATATGGGCAGCCACAATACCGTCTCCAACACGCTCACAGGCGTCAGCTCCTGCGCGAACGGCAGCATTGACTGCTCCCGTTTCACCACGAACCATAACCGTCACATAACCACCACCTACAAATTGGCGGCCAATCAATTTCACTTCAGCAGCTTTCGTCATCGCATCCGCAGCTTCAATCGCAGGAACCAAACCACGTGTTTCTATCATTCCCAATGCAATACCAGTAACACTAGCCATTGTATTTTCTCCTATAGATTAACCAACTGTTGCCTGATCCGCTAATTCACCGGCCTTAGGTAGAATGCTTTCCACCTCAGAGTGAACGCGGGCAATAATGTGCGCAGCAACGATTCCGTCCCCAACACGTTCACACGCATCAGCTCCAGCACGCACTGCAGCATTCACTGCTCCCGTTTCACCACGAACCATAACCGTCACATAACCGCCGCCAACAAACTGTCGGCCAACTAAACGTACTTCAGCCGCTTTGGTCATGGCATCCGCTGCTTCTATAGCAGGTACCAAACCGCGTGTTTCAATCATTCCCAGGGCTATTCCTGTAGATTCAGCCATTTTAATATCCTCTTACTTATCTAATTAATAAAAACTCTATTTAATGCCAGTAGGCAAAATAGACTCAACTTCTGAGTGAACGCGGGCAATGATGTGAGCTGCCACAATTCCGTCACCCACGCGTTCACACGCATCCGCACCTGCACGCACTGCAGCATTTACCGCTCCGGTCTCCCCACGAACGAGAACCGTCACATAACCACCGCCTACAAATTGACGACCGATTAGCTTTACTTCCGCTGCCTTCGTCATGGCATCAGCAGCTTCTATTGCAGGTACTAACCCGCGTGTTTCTATCATTCCTAATGCAACACCACTTACTTTTGCCACTTTAATTCTCCTGTTAATTAACTACGTTTTAAACAAAATTTCTCTAGATACTGTTACCAGGCAACAGATAAAAATATTCTTAATCTTCCTGATCCCAATGATCAATAATTCCAGCAATCGTTAAATCAGTTTGTATTTCCGCATCACTGCATGCGTATCTTGCTGCAGAGCCGCTAGCGGTAAAAACCCATTTACCTGTGGGTACTCCTACCGGATCACACGCAACACTTAATTGCCCGTATGCATCCGAAAGAACCCTTAAGGACATCTTTTTGAGTCCAGGAACTCGTCGAGTTATTACTAAATCATCAACTACCTGGAGGATTTCCATTTCAGCCTCCTGTAGGTAGATTATCAGGGTCCCAGTGATCGATAATTCCAACTATCGTTAAATCAGAGGGATAGAACTTGCTTCCTGCTGCATCACGAGCCGCGGAAGAACCCACACAAACCACCCAGTCGCCAGGGACACATCCAATTGAATCAACCGCTACTAAAGGAGCAGCGCCCTCTTTATCTCGTACAACCAATAAGGGCCTGTGACCAAGTTCTGCAATTCGGTTGGTAGAAACAAGAGTTTTATCAACCTTCATAATTCTCATGCTTAAGTCTCCACCGTTTCGATCGGACTACCTGTCGGTCTATCCTGAACAGATATGTGACAGATCAACAGACCTTTGTTATCAAGGTCTGAGTAGCGATCACGAATCGCAGCTTCTACTCTTCTTGCCTTAACAAGAACACGATCACGTGAGCCAGGTACCTTGGCGTCGTAGCGATAATGAATAGCAACCGGTATGGGTAATCCCTGCTTAATATTCAAACCGGTAAAAATCTTGATACCCACATCCATATCAGCCACGCTTTCTTCGAGTGTTTGCAGATGAGTGTAATAGGCAACATTTCTCATCTGTACTTCATCAAAACCGTCGCCAACGCTAATGTAACGTTCCGCATGCCCTATATCGGGATAACGACCTCCATACAAATCTGCTACATATTCAATCTGAGAAATATTGTTTATCAGTAAATTTACAATTAGCTTGCGCATCCCTTCGTGCGGTTCACCTTCACCTGCGCCCCACCCTGCAGATTGCTGATTCGGCTTGCTTATTGCTTCATAAACAGCTACTCGTGCCTGGTCTGCTGTCAAATTGACTGTATCTGCGTACAATTGAGCATTATCTATAACGCGATGTTGCGACAAGTCGCCTTTACCATCCGGTACGTGTATCTTTATGGCATCCGTATCTGTGTCGACACCAACCAGCAAAATGTCTGTACTGGCACCACAACAAAATGTGTTTTCGATTGCCTCGCGGAACTGATTCAGTCTTTCCAGAGCAGCATCCAGTGCTTTATGCACATTGCTACCATGGGCTGCACACCCTTGATGTTCTGGGTCACTGGAACTGGTGTGATATACCGCAACCTTGAGATAGCGTGTCCCTGAATCTGGAGTCGTTGGAACCCCTTCACGGAAACGCCTTAACTCTGTCTCTTCCCAATGATGAACATCCATTTCAACATCAAACAATGCACCTGCATAAGCCTTGCGTCGTGTGAACGAGGACAATGGCAAGCGTAAAATATATCTTGACAATCCTTTCAGGCGGCCATCTGAACAAGGGCTGATATCTACCGCATGGAAACCACAGTCAAGAAAAAAGTTCCTGGTGTCCTGTACTGTTTCAATCTGCTGATTCAGATCATCTACAAATTGTTTAGCGGCAGCTTTGAGAGCAGAAAATGAGCATTGTGCATACAATGCTTTCATGTCCGCTCCGCCTACCCAGGCGTTATCCAGCAGTTTTTCTGGCAAATCAAAACCCAGTGACTGCCTTGCTAACTGTTGCGCCCGTTCAACAAAGTCAGCACCATAAGGCAATCCGGCGATATTCTTGAGCGTAGGTACGATTGCATCAAACCTGCCTTTTACCGCATCCTCACAATGTGCCAAACGTGCATTAGTGTAACCATCCGTCAGTGGATGTTGACTGCCTCTTACTGGCATCCCCCGATTATTCTGGAATTGTTCTTCTGCTGCGGAAGTTTTCTTTTTCGGAACAAACATAGGGTTTGCCAGACTCGCAGGGGCTACGTAACCACCACGTGATTGACGACTGCCGCTGGCCAGGCCTGCAGACTTTTGCACCCGATTGTTGTATGCACCTCGAGTGTTCATTACAAATAGTCTCTCGTTTCTTCACGATTGCCATTCATAGCCAGTTAGCCTCGAGCACCGCCAGATACTGTAATGACAGCACCTTCATGGGTATTCCCACTGCTTCCAGTCACACTTGCAGCTGATACATCCGGACGCTCCAGCTCTTTGTTGTAATGAGCGTTATTTACAGGCTGGAGCGTTTCACCAACTCGCAAACTCGGGTTACGACCTTGAGCCACATGACCCTCGGTACCTGTCATGCCGGGTGTACGGCTCCAGTTATCACCTGATACAGCAATTCCATCTTCTCGACCCTCTCCAGTAATTCTCTGCGAATGCATTGCTACCGCATCTGCTGCTTGAGGCTGCACTGTTTGAGATTGTTCCAGTGGTGCAAATAAAGCTTGTGGCGCTGGCGCGGCCATTATCGGTGCTGGTGCTGGAGCAGCCATTTGACGCGTTTCCGGATAACGAAATTCTGGAGTCCCCGAAACACGTCCCATGGCCAAACCACCAGGACCTGTCACCCGGCCACCACCATAACTGTTACCCGTAACGAGTGCGGCACGCGCTGGTGAAACTATACTGAAATCCTCTGGCACCGCAGAAGCAGCCGTCTGGACAGCTTGTTGAACCGGATACTGCTGCGCTGGTGTTGCAACAGCTTGTGCAGTTTGTGCTTGATGAGACTGCGCAGGAGCAATTAATCCTGCCGCTGCAGCGGCATCGCGAACGGCACAGGCATCGCAACATGCGCCATGATCATGTGGCACCTGAATACCAGCATATGGCGTACCACTAACTGGAAGCGTAGCTCCATGCTCATTACCTGTTACATTGCCAACAGCGCCTACCATAGTTCCTGACACATGTTCACCTCCAGGTGTATGGTCGACTCCTACTTTGGCTGGTGCCGCCTGCGGGGTGCTAGAACATTGAGCAAACTGCTCTTGTCCGTAATATTCTGTTCCGGTGACGGGCAGACACCCTCCCTGCTCGTCACCTGTCATCTTTGGGGATAGATCAATACTGTTCCCCGTTAGATTGTTACCACTTAAAGTATGCATATCATTAACTTTGGGAGCTGCGCCACCGCAAAGCTTGTTTTCACCATACTGTGTACCAGTAAGTCGAGAACATGAACCAGGCTCGTTGCCCGTGACCTTTTCAGTACGATTAACTAATGCTCCTGTGATTTGCTGCCCTTGCACACTATTATCCATACCAACTTTTGCAGGATGCGGTTCAGCGATGGTTCCGCAAACCGATGCAAATTGCTCGTTGGAAATGTATTCCGTTCCGGTAACCGGACGGCAACTGCCATATTCGTCTCCGGTTACATTTGCTGACCGCCCCACTTCAGTACCTGTTACAGGCTGACCTGCAATGGTGTGGGTCAGCGCTACCTTTGATGGACCATTAATAGTCATCTTGGCTGCGCCTATATCAGCGTATTGCGACCCGGTAATCTGATGTTGCGATCCAGCTTCGTTACCAGTAGTAGCATTAATTCGAGCTTCGTCAGCACCCGTTACGCGGATATCCTTCTTCTCCGTACGACTACTCATTACCTTGGCAGGCTTCGCAGATGGCTTTATGCCACAGAAATTGGCCAGTTTTTCGGCGCCGATATACTCGGAGCCAGTCACACTGGCGCAACTTCCATGCTCGTCTCCAGTCACTTTCTCTGAGCGCCCAACTTCAGTGCCACTAACGTGCCTCCCACCTCCGGTAACACTAATACCTACCTTGGGTGCATTGGGTTCAGGCTGAACACCGCAGAACGTTGCAAATTGCTCCGTGCCGACATACTCAGTTCCGGTAATAGGACGACAGCTGCCAGACTCATTTCCGGTCACAGTAATGGTTCGCTCAACCTGTGTCCCTGTTACTTCCTGTCCAGCAAGCGTTGTTCCCGTTTCCACTTTGGGTGGCGCCGCCCGGACAGGCCTAACGCGGCCACTGGGACGTGATACTGGTGTATCGCCACGTCCTGTATTAGCCATTTCCTGACGACGTAATTTTGCCAGGTCACGACCGTTTATTTGACCTGCGGCAAAAGCCATTGCTCTTGCGGCATTTCCAGCTCGTCCTGAAGTACTATTCTTACCCGGGACAGCAGCCTTCCCTCGCGTTGACAGCGCCTTACGTCGATTTCGACAAACCTGGCGCACACTGCTTAAATCAGCCCCCAGAGACGCCGGGTTCGAATCTGCGATTTCACACAACACATCCAATTCCGTGTCGCCAGAATCACTTGTATCATTTTTGACACTCGCCGAGATTGCTTCAGCTACAGAATTTGACTTCGCAATATCAGTGGCATGATAAAGACCCTCTACTTCCTTTTCAGGAGCAGAGGAAACAGTATCCTCATGAGACTCAAGAACAGGCGCCCTGT
>JBLYYR010000225.1:0-3460 GCA_048550195.1 Arenicellales bacterium | reverse complement strand
GTCGTATTCATCCTAACGACAGCTCCCGGATCATAAGGGCCCTTGAGGTCTTTTACAAAACTGGTCTACCTCTCTCTGACCATTTGCGACGCCAGAAGTCTGAGGCACCAGCCAGCAGGCTTCTGAACATAATATCAGTAGGCTTGACCTGTGAACGTGATGCTCTGTATCAAAGGATTAACAGAAGAACAGAGCAGCTATTTGAAATGGGGCTGGAAGAAGAGGTGAGGGGGCTTACAAGAAAGGGGTATGGACCAGAATTAAAAAGTATGCAGTCGATTGGCTACCGGCACATGATTAATTACCTGGAAGGTCGGTGGGGCATGGATGAATGCAAGGAATTGCTGGCCCGTGATACCAGACGCTACGCCAAACGCCAATTTACCTGGTTCGGTAAAGATGAGTCAATTCGCTGGTTCGACAGAAGTGAAGCCAGGGAAGTATTTTCTTATGTTGAGCAAAACCTGTCGCCACATATAGTCCCATAGGAGCATAGCGAAGTGTCAAAAATTGCAGTTCATCCGGCCATTAAGCGTCATCTCGCACAACATGGGCTGTGCGGCGAAGAAGATATAGAGAACTATCTTTTCCCCAAGTTGAAGGATCTGCCTTCACCGTTCCTGCTCAAATCTATCGATACGGCGGTCGATCTCATTACTTCAGCTATACAAAACAAGGATGATATTCTTATCTGGGGTGACTATGACGTCGACGGAATTACCGGAACCTCATTGCTGCACACTTTTTTTAGAGAAATAGGGGTAACCACAATCTGCCATATTCCTAATAGGCTTACCGATGGGTATGGCCTCAACGACAAAGTATTGCGAGACTATGCGACTACCCTTCGCCCCAATAAGCTGTTGATCACAGTTGACTGCGGAATTTCCAACAGTGAAGAACTCGTCCTGGCCAAAAAGTATGGTTTTAAAACCATTGTGACCGACCACCACCAGGTACCGGATACGACACTTTACGCCGATGCGACGATCAATCCGAAACAGCAGGACTGTGGGTTTCCATTCACTGAGCTTGCAGGTGTCGGTGTGGCCTTTTACCTGGCTGCTGCAGTTCGAGTCGAATTGTCAAACAATGACGCATACAAGGAGGTTTGTGTTCCAAACATGAAGTCATTTCTAGACTATGTGGCAATCGGAACGATTGCAGACATCATGCCTCTTAAGGGAGTAAACAGAATTCTGGTGAAAGGCGGATTTGAGAGTATTTCATCGACCAGACAGAGGGGTGTTAAAAATTTATTTTCCACCCTTGATATCAATATCGATTCGCTTACCAGCGACGCTGTCTCGTTTAAAGTTGCCCCGGCAATCAACGCTGCCGGCAGGCTTGGGGAGCCAGACAAACCACTTAATCTTTTCCTGGCTGATAGTGACGTCAGTGCTAAAGAGTACGCCTCCCAACTGATCCAGCTTAACAACAAGCGAAAACAAATAACCGAGCATAATTTCGAATCAGCATTGATTATTGCCCGTAAGGAGCTAATAATGTGCGCTAATTGTTTGGTTATTTTGGGTGATTTTCACGAAGGCGTTCTTGGCATCGTGGCCTCGAGGCTAGTGGAAAAATTCAGGGTTCCGGCCTTGGTGTGCTGTTATCATCCAGCGGATAGAAGCGTGATCAAGGGTTCAGGCAGGGCACCTGCAGGGCACGACCTGTACAGGCTGATTGCTGGTGCGGAGCGCTATTTACAAAACTTCGGTGGGCACGCATTGGCGGCGGGTTTTTCTATGCCGGTGGCTAATTTTATACAATTCAAAGAGAAACTGTACGCTCTAATGTCTTTAAATGAAGAAAACAATACAAATATTTCCAGCAGTTTAGAAAATAAATTTATAGAATTAGACGTTTCAGAATCGCTTGATCGCACACTTCTTGATAATCTGATGCAATTAGAGCCCACAGGTGAAGCAAATCCAAAGCCAATATTTCTCGATCGTCACGTTCGGTTTGTTTCGTTCTCAGCATTTGGAAAAAATAAAGCACACCTCAAAGGTACCGTGCGGGGGAAATACAAAAACGTCCCCGTAATAGGCTTTAACCTGGGAGACAGAATTTCCAAGTCGAATTTGAATGAGCCATGCAGCCTTTTGTACACGCACAGCTTTGAGTCGTATAATGGTAGATCAAGCTGGAGAGTCCATATCAAAGATATTATATCTCACTAACCGATTATATACAGAATGATATCAAACAGATAGGTGACACTTTGAAGCAAATCAATAGCTTACTTAGTACGTTCTGCGCTATTATTAATTGTAAGTCAATTTTACATAATATACATTATGCGACATTTACGAAAGCACAGGGGCGTTCCGCCCCGGCAGGCGTAATGCCCAAGAGTGACCCTCTTTAAGTACCGTGATTACTACTTTTAAATATTATTAATATGAACAGAAATACAGATAATTAGCAGGTTTAACTATAATATCTGGAGATTATGATGGCGCGCTACGACGCATATACCGAGCCCCTGGTCAGTCGCTACACAAGCAAAGATATGCAGTACCTTTTTTCTGAAGAAAAAAAGTTTTCGACCTGGAGGAAATGCTGGATTGCCTTGGCTGAAGCTCAATACGAACTCGGACTCACCGATCTAATCAGCCAACAAATGATCGATGAAATGATATCCAATCAGCATGTTATCGATTTCGAACTGGCCAGAGCCAAGGAAAAAGAAATCAGACATGACGTAATGGCGCATGTTTTTGAGTTTGGTTCAAAATGTCCCACAGCTGAACCCATAATACATCTTGGTGCTACTTCACAATTTGTTGTCTGTAATACCGATCTCATTATTCAAAAAGAAGCTTTTAAACTCATTAGAAACGGCCTAATCAATACAATATCTCAGCTTGCTGACTTTTGTGACGCTCACAAAGCGCTCCCGACGCTCGGTTTCACCCATTACCAGCCCGCCCAACCCACAACTGTTGGAAAAAGAAATACAATATATATCCAAGACTTACTTCTGGATTTGCACTACCTCGATTTTTTTGTTTCCAATATGGCAGCCCGGGGTGCCAAAGGTACGGTCGGCACCCAGGCAACATTTCTAGAATTGTTCAAGGGAGATCATCAGAAAGTACGCAAACTCGATCAGTTGGTTGCTGAGAAACTGGGATTTCAGAAGTCTATTCCAGTCACCGGTCAGACTTACAGCCGTAAACTTGACCTCAAACTCTCTGAAATACTTGCCGGGATTGGTGCCACCGCTCATAAGTTCGCGGTTGATTTGCGATTGCTGTCCAACCTCAAGGTGCAGGAAGAACCATTTGCCAAAAAACAAACAGGATCTTCAGCCATGGCTTACAAAAGAAACCCCATGCGTTCAGAGCGTATGACCGGCCTGGCCAGAAAACTTATGGGGCTGGTTCCGAACTTTTCCGCCACCTATGCCAACCAGTGGTTTGAACGAACTCTGGATGATTCCGCCATACGG